>CAIZNF010000346.1 GCA_903934275.1 uncultured Nitrosomonadales bacterium | reverse complement strand
ATTTTTGCCCATAACCTACCACTCGGGCTGAATATTGCCGTTCTTTAAGCCCGTAAACTTGCACGTATCCCATGCCTAAACATACAAATCAGGAACAAGATGAGCTGCCAGCCTTTAATACCAAAGCTTGGTATGGAGTCATGGGATTTTGTATTATAGGCCTCGGTATACTTGGATTTATTTCCAAGGATACTTCGGTTCGGTTCTATGTCATGTGGGCGATAATCCTGATATGTTTTGCTCCGGAAATAGATATGATGATGGCTGCATACATAAAGGCAATTAAAACGATTGAACTGCTAAAAAACGAGGATAAAAAACGAAAAGTGGCGGAGAAAAAACGCCAAGCTTCTGCCGAAGCCGAGTTAGAAAATAATTCTTCAGGGTAATTCCCTGCCACTTGTGGCGTTGTTAATGTTGGATGCGCAACTTGCCCCACTCTGCCGTGTTATTCGCGACGTTAAGAAACATCAACTACTTATTTGCTCCCTGACACTCTTGAAGGGTGCGGTGTATGCGACCGTTTTTGGGAGCTACGAACACGCCACCCTGACTACCATACTTTTTCTGATTCGCTGCCCCGTGAACCACCACGATACAACCTAAGTCCATGACGGCGTAGTAGTCGTCATCCCAATCGGAATGACGAAATGCAATGACTTCATTGCTGCCGCCTGGATCTTTAATGGAGAACTTGAGCTTCTGTCCGACTTTGTATACGCAAACTGGCCCGTTATTTTGAGTCTGTTTGCAGTCCGATTCTGCAACCACGCTTCTGAACAATTCTTCTTGCGGCGATCGGGGCGAGGCGTTGCCAGTGACAAGCCCTCCAAATACATTCATGAGTAATTCTTCTTGCTGCGACTGGGCGGATGCGTTGCCTGTGGCAAATACTGCCGCAAGGAACAGCGTTTGCTGGAGAATGCAAAAAAAACGAATATAATTCACGACTTACCTCGTAATGTGTAATAGATAACACCTCTATGCAATCAGCGCCACACTCTTCACTTGCGCGAATATCCCCATGCCCGGCATCAGTTCGAGCTGGTCACGCGAACGGCGGGTGATGCGCGACAATAATATCTGTCCGCTACCAACGGACATGAGCAAATTTACGCGATCTGATCCTTCATCCCGAATCTCGTCGATACGCGCGTCAAGAATATTGCTGATGCTGGAGCCTTGCGGTGCAGCAGTGGCGATGCTCACATCGCGAGCCAGCACACGGGCGCGCACCACGCTGCCAATAGCGCGTTCCACCTTGCTCACCCACAGGCTGCCGCCGGAAAAATCCAGCCTGGTGAGATGGTATTTCTCATCATGGACAGCCACGCTGGCTTCAATCACCGCACCCGCGTCGTCCAAATGAGCAGTAGGTAGATCCAACCTTCCCAAAATTTCGTTGAGTGCGCCGCTGGCAATGATGCGGCCCTGTTCCATCAGCACCAGTTGATCGGCCAGTCGCGCCACTTCATCCAGTGAGTGACTAACGTAAATCACCGGGATATCCAGCTCACTGTGCAGCCGCTCCAAATAGGGCAAAATTTCCCGCTTGCTGGTGGCATCCAGTGCCGAGAGCGGCTCGTCCATCAGCAGCAGTTGCGGGCTGGTGAGCAGCGCGCGGGCGATGGCGACGCGCTGCCGTTCACCGCCGGATAACCCTGCCGGACTGTCGCGTTCGATCAGCTTGCCCAGGCCGAGCCACTCCACCGCCTGCTCCATCTGCACCTTGCGCTGCACGGGCGGAATGCGCTTCATTCCGTATTCCAGATTCTGCCGCACCGACAGATGCGGAAACAGGCTGGCCTCCTGAAACACATAACCCAGCGGACGTCGGTGTACAGGCATGAAATTTTCGCTGCTCTGCCACACCTCATCCTTTACTTGTAACCTCCCATTGGCTGTCCGTTCCAGCCCCGCAATGCAGCGCAGCAAGGTGGTCTTGCCCGAACCGGATGGGCCGAATAGCGCGATGATGCCGTGAGCAAACACCTGCAAATCCGCGTGCAGTTCGAAGCCTGGGTAGGACAGGTCAAAATGTGCTTGGATCATTCTAGAAAACCCGTTGAACACGGGGAAGAAATGGAAAATTCATTTATGGGAGTCCGATTCATTGGGCGATTGCGCGTGGACAAACAAAGCTAAGTGGCATGGCGAGAATCACCCTTGATAATGAAACCTACCACGCCCAACTCCCCCTCCCCAACCCTCCCCCGGAGGGAGAGGGGGCTAACGAATCGCTTCGCGAATTTCACGTTAATCGCATGAGTTTCAATTTTCAGGATCATTTACGTTTCCCCGTCGGATTGAGCGTGTACAGTGCCAACAGCACCACAAAAGCAAACACCACCATTCCCGCCGACAGCCAGTGCGCCGAGGCGTATTCCATCGCCTCAACATGGTCGTAAATTTGTACCGACACCACGCGGGTCTTATCCGGCATGTTGCCGCCGATCATCAGCACCACACCGAATTCACCGATAGTATGCGCAAAACCCAGCACCGACGCGGTGAGGAAGCCTGGCTTTGACAGCGGCAGCGCCACGCTGAAAAAAGTATCCCACACGGATGCGCGCAACGTCGCAGCAGTTTCCAGCGCTCGTTCTGGAATGCTCTCGAAGGCGTTTTGCAACGGCTGTACCACGAACGGCAATGAATAAAATACCGAGGCGATTACCAGCCCGGCGAAAGTAAAAGGCAACAGACCTACCCCCAAAGATTGCGTGAGGTGACCGAGCGGCCCGTTCGGCCCCATCGCCACCAATAGGTAAAAACCGATTACGGTCGGCGGCAATACTATAGGCAGCGCCACCACAGCACCGACCGGCCCCTTCCACCAGGAACGGGTGCGCGCCAACCACCATGCGATCGGCGTACCGACCAGCAGCAGGATAACGGTCACCACTGCGGCCAGCTTGAAGGTGAGCCAGATCGCGGAAAGGTCAGCGGGGGAGAAGGCGGATTCCATAAGGTAAATTCTATAAATTCGTCATTCCCGCGAAGGCGGGAATCCAGTTTTTGTAGTTGGGTTAGCGGCTTCATGGTTCGACAGGCTCACCACCGACGGACGTAACCCAACATGCACACTCGCGCCCTGCATGCATTGTGTTGGGTTACGCCTTGCGGGCTAACCCAACAAGAGCCTCATTTTACCTCACTCGGCAACACAAACCCGTAACGAGTCATAACCGCGCGCGCTTCCTTGCCTGCCATAAAACTCGCAAATACTTTTGCCAGCGGATTGTCGGCAGCGCGCCGGGTAATGATAAAACCCTGCTCCAGCGGCTGATGCAGCTTGCCGGGGATCAACGCATAGCCGCCCTGCTTCGCCAGCTTAGGGCTGAGCGCCAGCGACAACGCGATGATACCGGCCTGCGCGTTGCCAGTCTGCACGAACTGCGCGGCCTGCGCGACATTTTCGCCATAAACCAGCTTACTCTCCACTTTCTCCCACACGCCCGCCGCCCTGAGCGCTTCTTCCGCGCGCTTGCCGTAAGGCGCATGCTTCGGATTGGCGATGGCGATTTTCTGAATGGTTGGATCGGTGAGATCAGCCAGCGTCATTTTCCCGGTGTCGCGCGACGTGCTCCACAGCACGATGCGCCCCACCGCATAAGGCTGCACATCGGAGGCAGCAAAACCCTCCGCCTTGAGCGCGCGCGGATAAGCTATGTCGGCGGAAAAATATAGATCGAAAGGCGCGCCCTGCCGGATTTGCGTCTGAAATTTACCGGACGAACCGTAGATGGTTTCCACCCCATCGGCAGGATGCGCCTTGCCGAACAGCACGACGATTTCATCCAGCGCGAACTTGAGATCGGCGGCAGCGGCGATAGTGATTTTTTCGCCCGCGTGCGCCATCTGCCCCGCAACCAACAGGCAAATAAAAATAAGTATCTTTGCTGTGATGCTGCTAGTTATATGCAT
>CAIZNF010000345.1 GCA_903934275.1 uncultured Nitrosomonadales bacterium | reverse complement strand
TTTGAATCAAATTGGTGGGGGGCGTTTCTCCGCGATAGCGGCTTCGTCCAACCCTCCCTCGGAGGGAGAGGGGGCAAACGAATTGCTTCGCGAATTTCACGTTAACAGGCACCTGGCATATTATTTGGGCGGCGTGGCACAATCGCACCCCGCAAAACATCTGATTAGAAATTCATGCTGAGTTACCGCCACGCCTTTCATGCCGGAAATCACGCCGATGTGCTGAAGCACTTTATCGAGGTGCAGTTGTTGCGCTACCTGGCACAAAAAGAAAAACCGTTTTGGTACATCGACACCCACGCCGGAGCAGGTTGCTATGCGCTGGATAGCGGATATGCCACGCAAAATGCCGAATATGAAAGCGGCATTGCACGAGTGTGGTTGCGCGATGATTTACCCGTTTCATTGGTGGAATATGTCGAACTGGTGAAGCGCCTCAACCCGGATGGGCATCTGAAGCTCTATCCCGGCTCGCCTCTGATCGCGTTAAAACTGTTGCGCGGGCAGGATCGGATACGGCTGTTTGAGTTGCATCCCAGCGATAGTGAGATTTTGCAGGACAATTTTACCGGACACGGTGAACAAGTGCTGATACAGACTGCCGATGGTTTCGATGCGCTAAAGGCAATGCTGCCACCGCCGCCACGCCGTGGGTTGGTGTTGATAGACCCGCCGTATGAAGAAAAACTGGACTATAGGCGCGTGATCACTGCTTTGCGCGAAGGGCTGAAACGCTTCGCCAGCGGGGTATATGCAGTGTGGTACCCACAGTTGCAGCGTGCCGAAGCGAAACAGTTACCCGCGCAACTCAAACAACTGCCCGCGAAAAGTTGGTTGCATGTCGCACTCAGCGTGCATGCTCCCAATGCAGATGGTTTCGGTATGCATGGCAGCGGCATGTTCATACTCAACCCTCCTTGGGTGTTGCATGGACTATTGGAAGAGGCCATGCCATATTTGGTCAAGCATCTGGGACAGGATGAGCAGGCGGCGTTTACACTGGAATACCAAGAGAACTAATTCCAATTACCTTTCAACCTAGAAAAAACAGTTGTCCACAAATTCACGAAAAATTCAAAGGACTCCGTGCCACCAATGAACACCCCAAAGGTGAGCCTCCAAGTAAATGCAACTTATTGTTTTATTTCATGCCTTTCGTATTTTTCGTGGATGAATTGCCGTATTCAGGTTCAAAACAACAAAGCCACATGAGGTGCATTTTATGCACCCTTGATATTTCAATATTGTTTGAGAAATGAAATAATCCAGCGGTGGATCGCTTCGCCAAAACAGTCTCATGCAAAGCAGTTATCCTTTGACAGAAGACGCTACGCTATTTCACATCACGAAATGCGAACAAGGCCACAAGCGATCCTTTCCTGTAAATTGTCGCTTGCACATCATTTGTGCTGCACCAACCACTCGCCTGCCAATGCCTGAGCTTCCTTGATTTCATTTGCGGTCATTCCGACCTCGATAGCTTTCTTTTTTTGCGTCGCAATCATGTTGTTGGACAATGCAGCCAGGCTATACCATTTGTGCGCTTGTATCACGTCAACGCGCACGCCTTGCCCAAGTTCGTACAAAAAACCAAGATGTATCTGCGCCAATGTTCCTCCTTGTTCTGCCGACTTGCGATACCAGGACGCTGCTTCCGAGTAATCTTGCGGTACGCCATTCCCAATGTCATATCTCTGCCCGAGGTGAAACTGAGCCGATGCATTACCCTGCTCAGCAGATTTGCGAAACCATGACAAAGATTCCTTGTAGTCCTGTGGAACACCTTTACCCCGTTCATACATATATCCAAGCTCAAACTGCGCACGGGCATCACCTTTAACCGCAAGTGGCCTGAATTCTTTTAACGCAGCTTCAGAATCGGCGCTGGGATCTTCGCAATGAGCTGGAGCGTTGACTTTTTTATGGTCAGAAGAGTGGTGCTCCACCTCCGAGCCCGCTCGAGCCTCTACATTAACAGCAAGAAAAACAGAAGCTAAAATTATTTCAAAGAAAACTTTGATTATCGCGTTACTCATTAATTCATCTCCTAAATTTTAAGCTTGAAAAATGACATTTTTTGTAAATGCTTTGCCACCAGCCAATTTTCTAAACAACCAGATTTTAAGCTCCTGTTAACGCAAAATTCGCGAAGCAATTCGATCGCCCCCTTTGATAAAACCACTAGCTATTCGACTGAGCCATCAAAAAAAGGTATCCAAATCGCTGGCTATTCCTCCGATGGAGGGGTGATGAGGGGGAAACGGGCATGGCGCTAAAAAGCGGGAGCAAAAAAAAGCCAGCATCAAAGCTGGCTTTTCCGAAACAAAATTGCAAAAAACGATCCGCTGCAATTATTTGAAGGACAATATCAAATCCACTATGGCGCTGAGATTTTCATCATTTATACTAGCTTTCTGGGGGGGCATTTCCGCATCAGCCCAATTGCCTTTTGAGCCATTTTTGACCTTATTAATCAAACTTTCTTTTGCACCGGCAACGCCAGCGTACTTCAGTCCAATGTCTTGCAAAGACGGCCCATACCCTTCGTATTCAATAGCGTGGCAACCCTTACAAACAGCCTTGCTAAACGCTAATTTGCCCGCTTCCACATCGGCAGCGCTCGCATAACCGGCAAACATCAGCGCCGCTGTAGCTGCTACGA
>CAIZNF010000344.1 GCA_903934275.1 uncultured Nitrosomonadales bacterium | reverse complement strand
GAGGTATATCGGCAATACATGTTTGCATTTTACCCCAAGCGCTCATTTTTTCACTTAACTAATAATGGTTTTTGATGCTAGCCCGGCGCTAGCCAGCAGAAAAGAAAAGGGGCTAGATTTCTCTAACCCCTTGAATTACTGGTGCGCCCGGAGCGATTCGAACGCCCGACCCCTTGGTTCGTAGCCAAGTACTCTATCCAGCTGAGCTACGGGCGCGGTAATTATTGTGAAGTTAGTAATAAAGCCTGGCGGAGAGGGAGGGATTCGAACCCTCGATACAAGTTTAAGCTCGTATGCGCCCTTAGCAGGGGCGTGCCTTCGACCTCTCGGCCACCTCTCCGAAGGCGGCGCATATTAATGCACTGGGGCTAAAAGGTCAAACGATTATATGTCTCAGGCATTCTCTTGATCGAGATCAAACGCCTTGTGCAGCACACGCACGGCGAGCTCCAGATATTTTTCGTCGATGACCACTGAAATTTTGATTTCCGAAGTGGAGATCATCTGGATGTTGATGCCCTCTTCCGCCAGAGTGCGGAACATCTTGCTGGCGATGCCGACGTGCGAGCGCATCCCGACGCCCACCACCGAAACTTTGGCTGCCTTGTTATCGCCGATAACTTCGCGTGCGCCGATATGCGGTTGCACCTTATTTTTCAGGATGTCCATCGCCTTGGCGAATTCATTGCGGTGTACGGTAAATGAAAAGTCCGTCATTTCATCCACACCGACGTTCTGGATGATGATATCCACGTCGATGTTGGCATCGCTGACCGGCCCCAATATCTGATAGGCGATACCGGGTCTGTCGGGCACGCCCAGCACGGTAATTTTGGCTTCGTCGCGGTTGAACGCGATCCCGGAAATAATGGCTTGTTCCATTTTATCGTTATCCTCAAAAGTAATCAGCGTGCCTTCGCCATCTTCTTCAAAGCTGGACAGCACGCGCAGCTTGACCTTGTATTTTCCGGCAAACTCCACCGAACGGATTTGCAGCACCTTGGAGCCGAGACTGGCCATCTCCAGCATTTCCTCGAAGGTAATGCTCTTCAGGCGGCGCGCTTCGGGAACCACACGCGGGTCGGTGGTATAGACCCCGTCCACATCGGTGTATATCTGGCATTCGTCGGCATGCAGCGCGGCGGCAATCGCCACACCGGTGGTATCCGATCCGCCGCGTCCCAGCGTGGTGATGTTGCCCTGTTCGTCCACGCCCTGAAAACCCGCCACCACCACCGCGCAACCGTTTGCCAGGTCGGCGCGGATATTCTGCTCGTCGATAGAAACAATCCGCGCTTTGGTGAAGGCGCTGTCGGTCAGAATCCTGACCTGCCCGCCGGTATAGCTCTTGGCTTTTATCCCCAGCTCCTTGAGCGCCATCGCCAACAGGCCGATGGTGACCTGTTCGCCGGTGGATACGATCACATCCAGTTCGCGCGGATCGGGATGCTGCTGAATTTCCTTGGCGAGCGCGATCAGCCGGTTGGTCTCGCCGCTCATCGCGGAAACCACCACCACAACCTGATGCCCGAGAGCCTTAAATTTCGCGACGCGACGCGCCACGTTCTTGATGCGGTCGGGATTGCCGACCGATGTGCCACCGTACTTCTGTACTATCAATGCCACGATTGTCCACACTCAACTTTAAAAGTGGTCGCAATTCTAGCGCAACTGACCAAAAAAAACGAGGCGGCTACAGAATGTCGTAATATTTTGGCTTATATACACGGTAAATTTGTTCTGTTTGCTAACTCATTGATTTATGACTTCTACCAAGCACAGAAAAAAACGCAACGATTTGATTTTTCGGTATATTATTGCTGTACTGCAGCCTGAGTCCGGATTATGGTATCAATGCATTGTTTTTAAATGACAATTACCTAAGAACAAATGTACCCTGGGCTTATATAGAGGTTCCCTATACTTTGGGGCGAATTGCTGATAACGTCGCGCCGGATGATTTGTTGTGTGGAAATTTTGAAACGTCCCGTCGAACCAGTGTTGAACTTGCAAATACAGTCTCATGGCTTGAGTTCTCCATCTGAATATAAAGCGATGCGCAATGCGGACATCAAGAGTAGTTTGATATTTCTGCTGAATAGAGCTTGGCGTGGCTCCTTATGCGCTACACTTCCGCATGGAACATCGTTTTTTCAAGAGAGATATTACTGTCAGCAATTTTTGACAGACAAATAGAACATGAAATGATTTCTCGCCGTCAATTCATCGCAACCTTAGGTGGCCTGACTCTCGCACAGGCGTTGCCCGGTTGTGGGTGGTCGACCGACAAACCAATCACCATCGCAGCACATATCTGGCCGGGTTACGAGCCGATGTTTCTGGCGCGTAGCCAAGGCTGGTTGGATGAAAAGCAGGCACATCTGCTCGAAACGAAGTCAGCTACCGAATCATTGCAGGCGTTAACCGACGGCAAAGTGGATGGTGCGGCGCTGACTCTGGATGAGACATTGGGGGCGCGTGCGGCAGGCTTGTCGCTGTCTGTGGTCATGGTCTTCGATATTTCTGCCGGTGCCGACATGTTGCTCGCGCGCCCCAACATAAAGAAACTCGCCGACATCAGAGGGCAACGCATCGGCTATGAGCAGGGTGCTGAGGGCGAATTGATGCTGGATCAAGCCTTGCTGGCTGCCGGGCTGACGAAACAAGATATCAGGCTGGTGCCGCTCAACACCGACAAATATCTTGATGCATGGAACCGGAACCAGGTGGATGCTGTTATCACCTACGAACCGGTGGCCAGCCAGTTGCTGGCGCAGGGCGCGCTCATGCTGTTCAACAGCGCGCAAATTCCCAACATGATCGTCGATGTTCTGGCGATCCGCAGCGATGTGCTCGACCGCAGCCATGCAAGCGCCATTCGCCATTTGATGTCCGCTCATTTTCGTTCGCTGAATCAGGTGAAGCGCAACCCGCATGATGCCGCCTATCGCATGGCCGCACATCTTGGCTTGCCCGCAACGGGTGTACTTAACGCCTTCAAGGGTCTGGTGTTGCCCGATGTGGCGAATAATCACCGCTTGCTGGGCGGGGCATCGCCCGAATTGCTGGTCAGCGCGCGCAAGCTGTCGGCCATCATGACCAGGAGCGGCTTACTCAAACAGGAAGATACACTGGCCTTGTTGATAAACTCAGATTTTTTACCCGTCGATTCCCTGGTAAATTGATGATGAGAAGCCCATTTGTACGCGTATTGATGCTGTTGGTTTGCATGGCAAGCACGGCACTGATGCACAATTCTGCATACGGCGCGGAGCCGGTGAGGATCGGCGTGCTCGCAGCTCGCCCCAAACCACTGGTGTTGGCGCAATGGCACCATTTGGCCGTCTTCCTCAAGCAGGCTATGCCGAAACAGGATTTCGTGGTGGAAGTGTTTACCGATGCCGAGTTGGATGCCGCTGTTGCCAGCCGCCAACTGGATTTCGTATTGACCAACCCCGGACATTATTTGCTGCTGGCTCAGCGTAGCGGCCTGTCCGCCCCGTTGGCCACGTTGATCGATAGTGAGAATGGGCATGCGATCTCTGCATTCGGTGGTGTCATTTTCAGCCGTGCGGGGCAGGCCAATATCAACACCCTACAGGACATCAGGGGTAAAACCATCGCAACCATCGGCACCGGATATCTGGCTGGCTACCAGATGCAGGCGTATGAGTTGAAGCAGGCTGGCATCAATTTGCCGCAGGATGTCAAACTGTTCAACCCCGGAAAGTCCTATGACAGTGTTGTCGAGGCTGTTCTGGATGGCCGGGCCGATGTTGGTTTTGTGCGCAGTGGTTTATTGGAACACATGGTGCAAGATAACAAGCTGGACATGAAACAGGTCAAGATTTTAAACAGCCAGAACCTGTCGGGGCTCCCGGTGGAAGTTTCCACCCGGCTTTATCCGGAATGGCTGTTTGCCGCGCTTCCCCATGCCGACGAAAATATTGCCCGGCATATCGTTTCAACACTGTTATTGCTCGAAGAAAACACGGCAGTTACGCATGCGATAGGTATACATGGCTTTGCCGTGCCCGCCGATTACACCCCGGTGGTCGATTTGCTCAGGGAAATGCGTTTTCCACCCTTTGAGGCGGTACCGCAATTTACTCTGCGGGATATCTGGGCGCGTTACTTCTGGCAATTGGTCGGCACATTACTTGTTTTTGGGTTGATCTTGTTGCTGAGCCTGCGTTTGCTGGTGGCAAAGCGAAAGCTGGAGTCGCAGCATCATGCCTTGCTGCTGCAAAAGCAGCAGTTGCAGAGGAGCGAATCACACTGGAAAACTCTGGTACACACGCTGCCGGATTTGATTTGGCTAAAGGATTGCAAAGGCACCTATCTCGCCTGCAACCCCCGCTTCGAGCTTTTTTTCGGAGCAGTCGAAAGCGATATTATCGGCAAAACTGATTACGACTTTGTCGATAAGGAGCTTGCCGATTTTTTCCGCAAGCACGACCAAGCCGCCATGGACAAGGGTGCCCCCAGCGTCAACGAGGAATGGGTAACCTTTGCCAGCGATGGCCACAGGGAGCTTCTGGAAACCACGAAAGTGCCGATGCTGGATGCCGATGGCTGCCTGATCGGCGTATTGGGCATCGGGCATGACATCACCGAGCGCAATCAGGTTACAGAAGCGCTACATCAATCCGAGACCAAGCTGCGCACGCTTTATGAATCAACCAGCGACGCGGTGATGCTGCTGGATGAGAAAGGTTTTTTTGACTGCAACAAGGCGACGCTGGCGATGTTTGGTTGTGCGACAAAAGAAGAATTTTACTCGATGCATCCCGGCGATTTGTCGCCACCAGAACAGCCTTGTGGCACAGATTCCGTGTCACTGGCTAACCAGCGAATTGCCACGGCGATGAAAAATGGCCGCCACCAATTTGAGTGGATGCACAGGCGCGCCGACACTGGCAAGATTTTCCCTGCCGATGTGCTGCTCAACAGCATGGAGCTAGACGGCAGGACGGTTTTGCAGGCGACGGTGCGCGACATCACCGCGCACAAGCAGGCAGAAAATGCATTAATGCTCAAGAACCTCGTTTTCGATGAATCGATAGCTGCAAATAGCATTGCCGATCTTGAGGGTGTCATAACTGAGGTCAATGAAATGTTCCTTAAGGTATGGGGTTATTCGAGCAAGGACGAGGTTGTGGGTAAGCCCATACCTCATTTTCTCAATGATCCAAATGATGCAGCTGCCATCGCCACGGCTCTCGACAGGATGGGTCAATGGGAGGGCGACTATGTGGCGAAAAGGAAAGATGGATCGACCTTCCTTGCATATGGTCTTGCTACCACCCTGAAAGATGAAAACGGCAAATTGATAGGGTTCCAATCAGCAGTTCTTGACATCACCGAGAGCAGGAAGGTGGAGAATGTATTGCAGGAAAGTGAAGAGATGCTGCGCCGCGCGCAGAGCATCGCCCATATTGGGCATTTCAAATTCAATCCAGTTACCGCCGTTGTCGATGGCTCCGATGAACTTTTCCGGATTTTCGGATTAACCAGAGAGGAATTTCAGTTCTCTGACTTTTTAAGTTCTGTTCACCCGGATGATCGTGACTTCGACGTGGCGACCATCGAATCAGCCGTTGAACGGAAAGCGGGCTATGAAATAGAACATCGGCTTCTGCTGCGTGACGGAACGATTAAATGGGTCAAGGTAATTGGTAAGTTTGTCAGCGCTGCTCCAGAAGAGCAATCGCTGCTCATCGGTACCGTACAGGATATCACCGAGCGCAAGCGGGCAGAAGACACCCTGAGCAGGGCAATCGCATCAAAATCGAAGCGCAGCAAAGGCATAAATCGCGACTGATACTATAGGTTGACGGATTGTTTCCGATAACCCATCTTTTTCT
>CAIZNF010000343.1 GCA_903934275.1 uncultured Nitrosomonadales bacterium | reverse complement strand
TTGTTCGTTGGGCACGCTACGCTTTGCCCAACCTACGGAAAACAGTTTCCCATTTTTGGTTCCGGTTTGTTAACACGAAACTTGCGCTGGGATTCGTTCGGCATAAGAAAAACTTATGGCAATCTAATGCCAATAAAAAATAAATTCAACTCGCTGGGGAAGCAACTCACCATCGTGCTGTTGTTGATGGTTCTATTGCCGACCCTGATAATTGGCTGGGTGGCTTACAGCATGATGTTCGAGACCATCAAGTCGGAGCGGATAAGAGACGTGGGGCTGGTGGCCGATTCGAAGCATGGCCAGTTAGCCATGCTTTTGGCCCGTGAAAATATTACCGCCAAACATTTTTTATCTGATTTGAGTGCCCAATGCGGCGGCAAATCCGCCAAGTTAAATCATGGTTGTGCCATTGGCTTGATAAACTCATATCTGGTTGCGGAAGGTGCCATAGGAGCGACACTGTACGGAAAAAATGGCGACAGCCTGACCATCGGAACTGCCGCGAACTTCAATAAGGAAAGCTTCAAGTTTCAAACTGGACAGCTGGCAAAATTTTCTGGAAACGGTCTGGTTAATAATGGCTCGTATTTTATTTCAGTGTTGGAAGAATCGACTGGATACCAGATGGCAATCAACTATCCGTCATCGGTGCTCGAACCCATCTTTAATCAGGCTACGGCAGAGCTGGGACTCTCTGGCGAGACATTTCTGGCGGATGGTGAGGGTTATTTCGTCTCCAAACCCAGATACGTTTCAACGCAAGGGCATGATCACCCCATTTCGGCACGCCCCATGCAGACTTGTTTGAGCGGGCAATCCGGTGAAGTGCTTGATCTGGATTATCGGGATGTGAAGATCATCCATGGGTTCCGCTTTATTCCGGGATTCGGCGCGGCTTGTATCATGGCTCACATCGATCAGGAGGAAGCCTTTGCGCCATTGAGATTGTTGCAGCAGCGAACAGCTACCGCAGTATTCTTATTTGGAATATTGCTTACCATAACGACTGTCTATCTTGCCAGGCGCATCGTAAAGCCGGTAATCCAACTTACGAAAGTAGCCCGCTCCATCGCAGAAGGAAATTACCAGGCTTAAGCCGACGTAGGAGGGAAAAATGAGATTTCAGAGTTGGCAGCCACATTCAACCACATGACTAATCGGCTGCTGGCTACACAACAGCAGCTTTTGCAAAATGAAGCAGAACTCAAGCAACTCAATATTGATCTGGAACATCGGGTTGTGGAGCGCACCAGCCAACTGGAATCCGCCAATGAGGAGCTTGAAACATTTAATTATTCGGTGGCACATGATTTGCGCTCACCGCTACGCAGTATTGATGGCTTTAGCCGGGTTTTGTCCAATAAATACCATGATCAACTGGACGCTACCGCGAGGGATTGGCTGGGGCGTATATGCCGCGCAAGCCAGCGTATGGGGCATCTGATCGACGATATGTTGCAGCTTTCGATGGTGGCGCGCGGCCCGCTGGCGCTGGAGCGGGTCGATTTGAGCAAAATCGCGGAGGATGTGGCGGAGGGGCTGAGCAAAACTAATCCTGAACGGCAAGTGCGGTTCATTTTGCAGCAAGGTTTGTCAGTACAAGCCGACCCCGGCCTGTTGCGCGCTGTCATGGATAATCTGCTGGGCAATGCCTTTAAATTTACTGGCAAAAAGGCCGAGGCGGAAATTGAATTTGGCTTATGTGACATCAACCCGAATGATCTATTGGAGAGCCGCTCCCCCATCCCCCCTCCCCCCTCCAACTCCCCCCTTGAAGGGGGGGGAGCGTGTCGCTGAACCTGTTTTTCACCCTCCCCTTCAAGGGGAGGGCTGGGGTGGGGATGGGGTAAGCACGGCTAATGGACAATTCAGGCTCAATAGAGAGCCTACGTTTTTTGTGCGCGATAACGGCGAAGGATTTAACATGGAGTACGCTAGTAAATTGTTTGGCGCATTCCAGCGCCTGCATTCAATCAACGAATTTGAGGGAACCGGTATCGGGCTGACCACGGTGCAGCGCATTATCCGAAGGCATGATGGTAAAGTGTGGGCAGAAGCAATAGAAGGGCAGGGGGCGACGTTCTACTTTACGTTGCCGCAAACAGAGCGGGAAACATAAGGGGGGGTAAATGGAAAATAGCAATCACGTTATTTTGCTGGTGGAAGACAACTCGGACGACGAAGAATTAACCCGGCTGGCTTTTAAGGAATGCAAATTCGCCAATGAGCTGGTAGTCGCTCGGGATGGGCAGGAAGCACTGGATTACCTGTTTGCAACCGGTAAATATTCGGGTCGGGATATTTGCGATCAGCCTCAGGTGGTGCTCCTCGACCTGAAGCTTCCGAAGGTGGATGGCCTGGAAGTTTTGCGCCGTATCCGCGCGGATGAAAACACCAAGTTTTTGCCCGTGGTTATGCTGACTTCCAGCAAGCAAGAAAAGGATCTGGTTACCAGCTATTCGCTTGGAGCCAACAGTTATATCCAGAAACCGGTGGATTTCAATCAGTTTGCAGAAGCCGTGCGCGAGCTTGGTTTGTATTGGCTGGTGTTGAATGAAAGGGCGGTTACTTGTTGCAAATGAACCGGCACGTAGGTTGGGCAAAGCGTAGCGTGCCCAACATAATCATGGCATCTTCGTTCGTTGGGCACGCTGCGATTTCCCCAACCTACGGAAGTGCAGCTTCGTTTTTGGATGCCAGCTTGCCGAGCTAAAAATGCCTACTGAATTTTTGGAAATGAACTCACCACACAAACCGTTGCACGTTCTGCTGGTTGAAGATTCCCGGGACGATGCCGATCTGATCTTGCTCGAATTGAGCGGGGCGGGGTTCGAGGTTGTTTTTATAAGGGTGGACACCAAAGATGCAATGCGCACGGCGATGGTGGACCGTAGTTGGGATATTGTGATCTCTGATTTTAATCTGCCCAAATTCAGTGCCCGTAAAGCTTTGTCTGTGCTGCGCGCAAAAGACGCGGATACTCCCTTCATCATCGTGTCAGGCTGTATTGGCGAAGAAAGCGCAATCGCTTTGATGAAAGAAGGTGCCAGTGATTTCATCATGAAACACAAGCTCGCGCGGCTGGTGCCCGTAATTGAACGCGAGCTGCAAGATGCGAACGTGCGGAGGGAACGCCGTCAGGCACAGAATGCGTTGCGTGCGAATGAAAAGCTGCTGAAGGGAATTGCCGCTGCTCTCGGCGAAGGTCTTTATGTTTTGAACGATGAAGGGAAACTCCTTTTCATGAACCCGGAGGCCGAACGCTTGCTGGGATGGACGGAGAGTGAATTATCCGGCCGCGAAGTGCATAAAATAATCCATTCGCAAAAACAGGATGGCACGCCTTTCCCAGAATCCGACTGCGGGGTGCTTGGGGTATTAAAAGCTGGCGGCGTTTTTAAGACGGAAGAAGATATTTTCTGGCGCAAGGATGGTTCACCCATATCGGTGTCTATTGTCGCCAGCGCAATCGTCGAGAATGGCAAAGCGGTTGCTTCGGTAGTCATCTTTCAAGATATTGGCCAGCGCAAGCAAGCCGAGCGGGAGCTGCTGGAGTCGCGCGAACAATTACGGGAGTTGACAGCCTATTTGCTCAACGTGCGGGAAGAAGAAAGAACACGGATTGCGCGCGAATTGCACGACGAGCTCGGGCAAATGCTGACGGGAGTCAAGCTCGATGTGAGGTGGCTGGCATCCGGCCTGTCCGATGGGCAGCCGATTATAGTAAACAAGATTGCATCCATGTCCAAGCTGATCGATGAAACATTGGATGCGATGCGCAGGGTGGCGGCAGATTTGCGCCCGGTTATGCTGGACGATCTGGGGTTGGTGGCAGCAGTCGAATGGCTGACTGAGGAATTTGGAAAACGGACGGGTCTCCACGTCAACTTTGAGCTGGATGTGGGGCAGGGTTGTAATACAGGTTGCAGCTGCGATAAGGAGAATTGCCATCTGAATGAGGAGGTGTCCATCGCCGCTTTCCGGATTGTGCAGGAATGCCTCACCAATGTTGCTCGCCATGCAAAGGCTTTGCACATTCGGGTTTTACTGAAATGCCGGGATGATGAGCTCGTGTTACGGGTATCCGACGACGGTATCGGGATGGATACCAGCATAGAAAGAAAACGTAATTCCTATGGCACGCTGGGAATGAAGGAGCGTGTCCGTAATCTTGGAGGAACATTGAACATATCGAGTGCAGAGGGCGGTGGCACCAGCGTGGAAGTAGTTATACCGATTACACAAGCCAGATCTGCTGCATTTGTACGGGAGGCGCAATGATCCGTATATTGATTGCCGATGACCATGCCATTGTCCGGGGCGGCTTGAAGCAGCTGCTGTCCGGCGAAAGCGACTTCACCGTCGCAGGCGAAGCCGCCAATGGCCTGGAAGCGCTCAAGCAAATTCGCGAGCAACCGTTCGACGTGGTGCTGATGGATATGTCCATGCCCGGCAGGAGCGGGATCGAACTGATCAAGCAGATCAAAGCAGAAAAGCCAAAATTGGCCTTACTGGTGCTCAGTATGCACAAGGAAGAACAATATGCGGTCAGGGCGCTGAAAGCGGGTGCGCTGGGATATTTGACCAAGGAAAGCGCACCGGATCAACTGGTCGCCGCGATCAGAAAAGTGGCCGGCGGCGGCGTATTCATCAGCTCCGGCGTGGCTGAACGGCTGGCGCTCGAATTGGGCGGAAACCACGATGCCGATCCCCATACGCAACTTTCCGACCGCGAATATCAGGTTTTTCGGATGATCGTTTCCGGCCGCCCGATTGGCGGCATAGCCGATGATTTGTCGTTAAGCGTAAAGACTGTCAGCACGCACAAAACGCGCATTCTGCAAAAAATGAGAATGACCAGCAGCGCCGAATTGATCCACTATGCTATTCGCCATCAGCTGGTAGATATGCCGGGCGATTCGTAGTGGGTCGGGTTGTCGGGTTGAAACCCGACCTACAACGCAGATTGGGTTTTATGTAGGCCGGGTTTTAACCCGACAAATTTATGCGCTCGACTTGCAGCATGCTTGTCCACTGTAGGCGTTTTCCTACCCATCCTCTATACGATTTCCTACCAACATATTCAATATCGGCTGATATTTTCCTTTCTGTTGATTCGGCATTATGTTGCCAGTAAAAAACAGGCAATGAACCTAGAAAGAGCAGTTAGCCTCTCATTTTTGTGCGTTAGCCCGTATGGCGTTTGGTTTTTGTGTATTTGATGCCACTCACCTTTTGGGTGATGCCGCTGTCGTAGC
>CAIZNF010000342.1 GCA_903934275.1 uncultured Nitrosomonadales bacterium | reverse complement strand
TGATTTTTTATGAAGCATTAACAACGAGTACGCCATGCCAATTAATTCCAATTGTCTGCGTCGGATACAGGCAGTAATGAATCTCCCAGCTATCCTAGAGGTCATCGATAGGAATGGAAATCAAATCGCTACTGCTGAACTGCGGCCAGACGGAAGCATTATTGATCTTTCGAATGGAACACTCTACCAGCATCCGAGTGCGCTAAGAACAGCTTTAATCGCAAGTAACTCGGGCACTTATAACCATCTCCGCTACCAAGGGCGGACGCTTCGCGACTGGGGAGTACGACCTTAACCTAGGAAAACGCAACCCGCATAAGGCGGAATCCTTGGTAGGGCGGCAATAGCGAAGCGTATTGCGCCGGATGTTTTACGCAACGGCCAACCTATTCAAAATTAACCTGCCACGGATTGAGTACAACCAGACCTTCGATGTTTGCAAAATCTTTCCCGTTACGGGTTGCGAGGGATAGCCGATTGGCACTGGCGATTGATGCGATTTGTGCGTCTTCCACGCTGATCGGCTTGCCTTGCTGGGTGCGTTCTGGAACGATGGTTGCGTAGTGATTCGCTGCATCGCTATCAAATGAAAGGCAGCGGTTTACGAAATCTTCGTCAAACATGGCAGCGGCTACTTCCATCAATCCGTGTTTGCGTTTGCTTTCCGGCATCAATGCCAAACCGACGAGAATTTCAGCTTGGGTGATTGAGCATATCCAAACATTCTCATTTGCTTGGCGATCCAGCCATGCCACTACGTTCCCATCTGGTTTGGGGCGCATCAATTCGGAAATGACGTTGGTGTCGAGCAGTATCAATTGGCTTCACCAAAATTAGCTGCTTGGCGTGGTAATGAGCGGCTGGGCTGCGGTAATTCAACGCCGCCAATGTCCATAAACCGCTTGGCGATCCTGCTGCCGAGGCCGCTGGTTTGGGGTGATTTATCTAATATAGCCCGGTGAAGAATGTGCCGTACTTCTTCTTCAATTGATTGTCCATGTTGTTGAGCCAGTGCATACAAATTCTTTGCAATCGATTCGTCGAGGTTGTGAATCGTGAGATTAGCCATGTTCGGCTCCTTCAGTAAATGGGGTTCGGTGGATATTGTAATCAAAACAAATCAAGATTGGGGATGAAAAAACGAGCGATGGGGTGGGTACGAATTTGCGCCGATGCGGATACCAGGCGTGGAGCATGTTTCATGCCTTTGGGCGGCTCTTAGGCAGATGGTTGCTTGTCTTGGATGAAATCCAATCCGGGCTTGTCGTGCCAATAACCGTTACATGATGCTGCCGGCATCATGCCTTCGATCTGAGACAAGGCTTGCGTGGGTGTCAGGCGTTGCTCCATGCTTTCCCGGAACAGACGCAGTATCTCGCCCGTGTGGTGCGCTTGCGGGCTGATCCGCGCCACGTCTACACCCGCGCTTTGTAGCGTATCCAGTTCGCCGATCAGGTTGTGGACCAATGCAGACTGGGTCTGGATGCCGTTCAGGTTCAGGAAGAGTTGTCCCTCCCGAGTTTTCAGGGTAAGGCCATCCGCGTAATCGAGACATTTGAACTGGCAATCGTCTTTCTGTAGATTATAGTGGCGCGCGGTGAAGCAACGTGCCGAAAAAGCCAGCGGTAGACGCCCATAAGCAAATACCTCTGTTTCCGGAGTCGAGCTGCGATTGCTCTTGAATGAAACAAGAGCATCGCGTGACATTTCCACCGGCATCACCCAGCGGGTCGCGCCCAGCCCGGCGAGCACATCAAGAGTTTGCGGGTTGTAAATATTCAGGGTCGAGCCTGCTACAAAGGGCATTTTGTTCGCCAACAGCCGCACCGCCCCCATGTCGTTGGCCTCTACTTTGAAATTTCCGTTTTCGGCGATTTTGCGCAGGGTTTTGACATCGTATTCAGATTCAATCAATGTCTGCGTCGAGATCACCACCTCCTTGCCTGCGGCTGCAAGCCGCTCCGCCATGTCCAGATAATCCTGCAGGCGCAGCAGATGGCGGCGCGAACAAACGGTCTCGCCGAGGTAGATGATGTCCACTGGCGCGTCAGCCATTTCCTCGTAAAATCCGAGCATGGTGTCGCGATCCCAATAGTAAAGGACGGGGCCGAGAGCTAATTTCATCTCAAATAATCCATTAACCCGTCATTCCCGCGCAGGCGGGAATCCAGCAAAGGGGACAAAACTGCGATGTTGCCCCGCTTCGCGGGAGATTTTTTAATTATCTGGATTCCCGCCTGCGCGGGAATGACGCGGTTTTGTGTTATCAGATTATTTAGGTTCATATCTATTTCCACGGGCGGTAATAAGCGCCAAGGGTTTGTTGCTGCCCTTCCGATACTTTGCCTAGCTCCGCCATCCATGTTGGCTTGACTGCAAATGCCGCAGCGTCACGGCAACAGCTATCGATAGCCTGACGCCATACTTTGGTGACCTGTTCGACGTAGGCGGGGCTGCGCTGGCGGCCCTCGATTTTGATTGCGGCGATGCCCATACGAATCAGCTCAGGCAACAGCTCCAGAGTATTGAGGCTGGTGGGTTCCTCGATGGCGTAATAGGTTTCGCCCCCCACTTCGAAGCGGCCTTTGCAAAGGGTGGGGTAACCGGTGTTCTCGTTGGCATCGTAGCGGTCGATAAGGATACCGTTCAGGCGTGACTCCAGACCATCGGGGGTTTTCTGCCAGCGCACCGCCTTGGGTGGCGAGCATACGCCACGGGTGTTGGGAGAGTCGCCGGTGGCATAAGATGACAGTGCGCAGCGGCCTTCCACCATGACGCACAGGCCACCGAACCCGAATAACTCAATTTCCACCGGGGTGCCAGCCATCAATTGCTCGACCTGCGCCAGCGCCAGCACCCGTGGCACCACGGCGCGCTGGATACCGAACATCTCATGGTAAAAATTGATCGCCTCGTAATTGGTGGCAGAGCCTTGTACCGAAAGATGCAGGCGCAGGCCGGGATGGGTTTTTGCGGCATATTGCATAAGGCCGGGATCGGCCAGGATCACCGCATCCATGCCCAGCTCCGCCGCGTTGTCGATGGCTGTTGTCCAGCGTTGCCAACCTTCGGCCTGCGGGTAGGTATTCAGGGCCAGCAATACTTTCTTGCCTTTTGCATGAGCGTAACGCACGCCCTCTTTCGCATTGTCGAAGCTGAAATTGAGGCCGGTAAAATTGCGCGCGTTAGTGTCATCGCGAAACCCCATGTAGACGCAATCCGCGCCATTATCTACCGCCGTTTTCAGCGCTGGCAGGCTACCCGCCGGGCACACCAGTTCAATCTTGTCAGGCTGCATATAGTGTTTCCTCTTCAACAGTTTTTTGAAAAAACTCCTGGCTACCCGCCGCGCTCTTGCCACCTGTTGCAATCATGGCCTTTCCATCAAAGCTGGAATGATAATCGTTTGGACTCACCAAATGCCCTTGGGCCAAATATCCCTGACGGCTGCCGCGCCGCACCAGTTCTCGTTCGATGCCGTTGAGCACATTCCATTTCTGCGAACACCATTCCGGTGCCAGTAGAATATCCTTTGATGCGGTGCCGGTCACGCGATGGAACATGATGTGTTCGGGCGTGCGCTCGATCAGGTCGCAAGCGTGCCGGATATATTCCTCGCGCAACAATGGACGGTATTCGCCGCGCCGCCACTGATTG
>CAIZNF010000341.1 GCA_903934275.1 uncultured Nitrosomonadales bacterium | reverse complement strand
GTGAGATTACCGAAATAACGAGCAGAGCAGACACCAAAATAATGGGGGCAGAATTTAAGTCTTCCCTGTCATTCCATTTATCCCAACGGGTATGGCAGTTCCCCGCAGCCCCTGATGATAAAACCGTTGGAGCGGTCTCTTGGCCGCGATGTTTTGAAACGAATCGCGGCCAGGAGACCGCTCCCACAAATTTATAGGCTAAGTAAAGTTTTTCGTAAAGCGCGAAGATACCGTAACCCCTGCCCTCAAAATTCTAAGCCTCTTCCAATATAAAGCGAGTCTGAAATTGATTTTCTGGTTCGGTCATTATGCAAGGCGTGATCAATATAACCCCAATATTTATTTATTTTTGAGCAAGCTGCGGCTGAGAATTTTGTACAGTTGTGACAGCGAATCATCAACAGAAGCCACGCTGGTGTCGATACTGGCGACCGGATTGAGTGGCGATTCGTAAGACGCAGAGACCCCAGTGAAATCGGTAATTACCCCCGCGCGAGCCTTCTTGTACAAACCTTTCACATCGCGTTGTTCACAAGTCTCGATTGGCGTTGACAGATGCACCTCAAAGAAATTATCTGCACCGATAATTTTTCGAGCCATTTCGCGATCGGAGATATGGGGCGAAATTAAGGCCGAGATCACAATCAGCCCGGCATCATTCATCAGCTTCGCAACTTCAGCCACACGGCGGATATTCTCGCTACGATCAGCCGCAGAAAACCCCAGATCGCGACTTAAACCATGCCGCACATTATCGCCATCCAACACCTGGCATGCGCGACCATTGCCAATCAAACGTCGAGCAAGGGCAAGAGCCAGGGTGGATTTGCCTGCACCGCTCAGGCCGGTAAGCCACACAGTCACAGGACGCTGCCACACACTTTTCCCAGTGGTGCTGTGCCCTTTTTTGGGGGGATTAGAAGCCAAGGTTGAAATCACTTCTGCTGTGGGTAATACATCTGGTAATACCACGCATACGCACTCTCGATCTGCGCCTGAATACGCGGCGGTATATCATGCCTCCTGGGTGCGGTGATCGCGCTCGATTGCTTGTGTGTGTACTTCATGTGGTAATGGCTGTCGCTTTCCTGAATGCCCTTTTCAAGCTTGTCGGGATTGATCTCAAACGGAAAAAGCCCCAGCCAGGTATAGATGTGCGACATGCACGCTACGGGTTGCGCCATCAAGTCTTCAAAGCGCACGAAGAACAAACGATCCTGCACAGCCTTGGGCAAATCCGGTATGGCATGCAGCGAGATCAGCGGCGCACCGATGATCTTGTCTTTGGCGAACAACATATCGGCACGTCCCATACGGTCGTAGTCCGCCAGATG
Source organism: uncultured Nitrosomonadales bacterium (assembly GCA_903934275.1). Lineage (GTDB taxonomy): Bacteria > Pseudomonadota > Gammaproteobacteria > Burkholderiales > Gallionellaceae > Gallionella. The sequence continues at coordinate 1,751 of CAIZNF010000341.1, read as the reverse complement.
GTCGATAAAATCCACCAAGATAGTACGCTGATGCTGCGCCTCGATGGAGCCGTAAATCTGCCCCAGATCGCGTAGGCACACGAGCAACTTGGCTTCCGGCTCGATGTGCAACAGCAATTCAATGGCGTGCAGCCAAGCACGATTCTTATCTACCACGACTTTTTTATCACAATCCTGATTCCACCCGCGCAAGAAACCCTGCATCGCAGAAGCCAAGTGCGCATAACTGGTGTCGAATGAATTATCCAGTTGGGAGAGAAAGAATTGGTCGTCGCTGATCATGCGGCGTATGCCCAACAGCGTATTGCACAGCGGCGAGCTGTGGCCTTCGCATTTGATCTCGGGATGCTGCGCGAGTAATTGGCACAGCAAAGTTGAACCCGCTCTGGGCAGGCCGGTGACACCAATAAATCGGTTGTGCATAATTTTGTCCCTTGTAGGTTTTTGGTTCTGCGATTCTGGTTGCTTGATCTGCGTCGTACTTGATTCAGGCAAGGGCAAAGGCTTTCCCTCAAATAACTGCTCTTTGAAATTCAGACAGGAAAACATATTCTACAATCGTTTGTTTTGACCCCAAGCCATAGTGCTCAATTTCCGCAAAATCATCGGAATCATCCTCACTCACTCTGATACCGAGGATATGTCGCAATCGGCGATGAGAGCGTTGAATGAGTTCGGTTACCCGATTCGCCTGGTCAGCCCAATGGCGCGGACGGGGTGTTTGCTGCGAATAGTTGTGATAGGCAATAATCTCGTCGCGATAACTGGCGATGGAAATAAAAATGCTTGGAAGCAACGTAACACGGGTAGCGCCGGATAAATTGTTCCAGCTTGTTCATTAGGCCATAAAAACGTTGCAGCAGCGAGCTTGATCGCAAAAGAGCTACGCCATCTCTTACAACGGAAACAGGGCAAATAAACCATCTTGAATAATTCGCCCGCAATACCCAGCCTAATTCGGACATTGTGGGAATCAGCATTATTGGTTCGGCCATTAAACAGTTTTCCGTTCGTGGTTAAGGGAGATGGAAATTCTTAAAATATCGCTAATCACATCTTCACCATTTACCTATCCCAAGCAGCCCAAGTGTTGGTGGTTTCGTTCCAGATCAGGCGGTAGTTTTGTTTATGTCTTGACTTCTTTATTAAAACCCATATCATTGGCGATATGACGATAGTTCGAGTGGTGCTGGATACTAATGTGCTTGTGGCAGCGGGGAGAAGCCGGAATGGCGCGTCGTTCGCGTTGCTCCAAGCTTTGCGTGCCGACCGCTTCCAGATGCTGGCCTCGGTGCCGTTGTTTCTGGAATACGAGGCGGTGTTGAAACGCCCCGAACAACTTGCTGCCGGTCGTCGTAGCGCGGCAATGGTCGATGCCTTTCTGGATGCGTTGACGCTGCGAGTTGAGCCGGTTCATCTATTTTATCTCTGGCGTCCGCAACTGAGGGATCCGGCGGATGAAATGGTGCTGGAAACGGCACTGAATGGACGAGCCGAAGCGTTGGTTACTTTTAATGTGAGTGACTTTGCCGCAGCCCGACGCTTTGCCCTTCCGGTGTTGACACCTGCTTCATTTTTGCACCAATTGAACAAGGAGAAAGAGTGATGTCCAACTATGCGTTGCGTGTTCCAGAATCGCTGTTTGCCTTCGCCCGCAAGGTGGCGGAAGAGGAAAAAGTGTCGATGAATCAGTTTTTCGTGGCGGCGATCGCCGAAAAAGTCTCGGCATTGAAGACCGAAGCCTACTTCCG
>CAIZNF010000340.1 GCA_903934275.1 uncultured Nitrosomonadales bacterium | reverse complement strand
TATCTGCCATGCTCACGCCCCTCGCCTTTTCCATGCAGCTCTCCAAACGTTATACGGAAGCAAGCGCCCTCTTGCCCCTCACCGGTTTGCTCTGCTTGTCCACGATATTCCAGCAGTCCGCCATTTGCCTCGCACAACTCCTTGGCGATATACAAGCCCAGCCCGGTGCCGTCAATTGCGGTAGTGAAAAATGGCTCGAATATCTTGCCCTGATGTTCGGCGGGTATGCCCGGTCCGTCATCTTGCACGTCCAGCAACACCCGATCATCCGCCATCCTCATTGTCAATGTCAGGCTGCCGGGTTGCCTGTGCCCATGACGCAACGCGTTGCTGCATAAATTCCACAGCACTTGGCGCAAGTGACCGCGATCAAAAACAACCTCCACACCCCGCACACCAACCAACATCATCACGCCCGGCTCAAGCTGCTCCGCCAAGTCAAACTCTTCGGCAAAAGCGCGCAATATTGCACCCAATTCAAAAGTGTCAGGTTGCGCACGGTCGCGTCGGTTCAACTGCATTACATCCTGAACAATGCGGTTAATGCGCTGCGTGTTGTCCAGCACAATCTGCAGCAACCGCTGCTGCCTGGCATCTCCCTGTTCTTCCTGCATCAACTCTGTCGCATAGCTGATCGCTGACAATGGGTTGCGCACTTCATGCGCGATATTGGCGGTCAACCGGCCCAGCGCGGCCAGCTTGATCTGCTGCGCCTCTGTCCTGATACGTTGCATATCTTCCAAAAAAATTACTGCGCCATGCGCCTCATTCCGCTCGACGGAAATAAAACGCAACCTTGCCTGCGCCCCCGCATCCAGATGCAATGTATCGCGGCTGGCCGTGCCGGATCTTTTCCATAGCGCATACTGCCCGAACAGCAACGGAAATTCCTCAGCCAGCGAGCTTCCCGACAATGCACTATGGCGCAGCAGCCGCTCCGCACTTGGATTCATCTGCATGACCACGCCCTGCTCATCCACCACCAACACACCATCCTGCATATCGCGCATTACCAAGCGATTCGCCTCGGACAGACTAACCAAGTCGCGCCCCCGACGCTGCGCCAGTTGCTGGCTATCCACAGCATATTTTGCCAGCGTATGAGCCAGCCAAGCCACCGCAAAATAAGACACACACAGTAAACCGACCTGGACGTATTGCGCCACGTCAGCATCACTATAAAGAACTGCATATGAATGTTCCAGCAACGCTGCAATACTGGCTATCGCGGCAAAAAACAGGGTGATTTTGCCACGACTGATAATCCCTGCGGATGCCAATGAAACCAGCAACAATAGGCCGATACTGCTCTGTATTCCGCCGCTGGCATGAGAAATCACCGACAGCACAGCAATATCACCGCCAACCTGCCCGGCCAGTTGCCAAGTAAATCGCGGCCAGCGCAGGCGGAGCGGTATAAAGGAAAGTATCACCACTATCGCATAAATCAAACTGGCAACAAAAAATGCGGTCCAGTTACGCGCACCCAGCGACAGCGAAGTGCCAAATACCCCGGCAAGAAATACCAGCAGGCTGGCTAATGCCAACCTGTACAAATTGAAATAGAGCAGGGGGCGCCAGAAATCGGCTCTATGTAAATCTGCAACAAGCTTATCAGCCATTACATTCAGCGCAGATGCATGCGGCGTTCTGCAGCGTCACATTGTTTATTTGCGATTGGCATCACGATGTTCCGCGCTGCAAAAAAATTGCTCATCGGCTTGAATACTCTCACCTTTGGGCAAATGCACGCCACAATGCACGCAACGCACCATATCCTCGGCAATTTTCTTATCTTGCTGGAGCGTATTCTTGCGGTAAAACCTGATCAGCAAATAAATCGCAACAGCAATGGCAATCAACAATAACAGACGACTCATTC
>CAIZNF010000339.1 GCA_903934275.1 uncultured Nitrosomonadales bacterium | reverse complement strand
GGTAAACGCCACAATAAAACTTGTATTTGGCGACATTAAGAAAGGGTTGGTAACTTGTATCAATAACCTTTTGACTCAGGAGGGGTCAATGCATTTTTCTAAAGCTGAAATATCAATAATGACTTTCGATGAGTTAAGGAAAGTTAAGCTTCACGTTTCAAAAGAGCAGAACAAGTTTGATCCAGGCAGTGAAAGATGGAACAGTGCTGAAATCTTAAGATTGCAGTACGAATTCCGTGAAGATGTTTTAGAAAAACAATATATAAGAGATGCAAAAAAGAGGGGGGCGGAATTCCGTCGCTGTAGCTCATGCTCCAATAACAAACCACTTGAAGATCATCCATACGGATTCATGTTTCGCACAGGAAGAGCTGTTGCTGTTAGGCAAAAGGAGTCGAACGATGGCTGGTTTTGTTAAATGGTCCCGCAGGAATGACGATGATTGGCATGCCGATGTAACGAAGTGTGTACGCATAGACAACCAAATCAATATTGTTTTTGAAAATTTGGAGGAAGGCATCGAAGGTCAAGTTTCTTTTGCTGCGAAAAATGGAAAGCAATTGGCAAGCGGTAGATGGAGATACAACACAAAAGCATCGGAAGGTTACTCTGTGATCATTCAAGGAAAACTAACCAAGGCATCGAAGTTTCGTTTGCTTAGACACTCTGTGATCATTCAAGGAAAACTAACCAAGTTTGTTGGGCAAGTGGTTTTTGAAGGGATTTGGGATGAAAAGGATGGCGAACCTTGCGATTTCTATGTTGATGCAGCAATTGCCTAAGTGAGCCAAAGTTTCATTTACTGGAGGCAAGTTAAAATTTGAAAGTCAGAAAAATTAAAGGGTAACTAATATGGCGATGACATACACCAAGTCTCAACTTGATTTTTTCACAAAATATCAAATTAGCTTGGATGAAGTTTTTGATGCTAGTGGTATGAAGCTTGCGCAATACAAAGAGGAAATGGCAGAGGGAGGTTTTTTGGTTGCCATAGGAGTTACCCCATGCACTAAAGAGGGTCATGGAGTTCGCAATAGACACGGGAAGTGTGTTCAGTGCCAGCCAGCGTGCCTATCGTACGGAAAACGCTATCATCAAACGGCAAGTGTTTATATTGCATACTCAGAAAATGCAAAATTAATTAAGATTGGTATCTCTTCTGATATTGTGGATCGTTTTGAGCAGTTGAATATTCATCAATATGGTGGTTTCAAGGATTGGAAAGTGATTTACTCTGTAAATTGTGAGAGTGCCGGAAGCGTGGAGAATGAGGTTCATAATTTACTAAATGAATTTCATATTAACGGCGAGTATGGTAAGCGAAATGAGTCTTGTAACGAATTATTTAAGTGCAAACCTCAAGTTGCTATAAAAGCCCTAAAAAAAATAATTCAACTTAAGTAGCACAATAGGACGGCTCGGAATACCAGTGTTGTGTAATAGTAGCAGCTTGAAACTCATCACTTTCATAGAAATCTCACCAACCGCTCTGTGTCGATTGCTGAGGGTCGCGACCAGCAGGTTCCGAGCGAGCTGATAGTCTATTCCCGTTGTTACAACGTCACGTTTTGCGAGTGATGCGGCTGTTCCAGGTAATGTTTGGATTGCATTTCGGTCAGACGGCTGGCGGTGCGGGAAAACTCGCCGGATGCGGTGCCTTCAGTGTAAATTTCTTCTGGTGCTACTGCTGATGTAGCCACCAGTCTGACGTTGTTGTCGTAAAGCACATCCACCAACCAGGTAAAGCGCCGCGCTTCGGCGGCATGTTCGGCGGTCATTTGTGGGATATGCGATAGAAATACCGTAGGGTAGCGATGGGCGACCGCCAGATAATCTTCATGAGCGTGCGCACCACCACACAGCTCCTTGAAATCAAACCACACCACATTGCGAGCGGCTTTTTTCGCAGGAATTAAACGTCCC
>CAIZNF010000338.1 GCA_903934275.1 uncultured Nitrosomonadales bacterium | reverse complement strand
CCTCTCGCTGCAGGACAAGACCACGCCCTTGCATGTGTTCCAGTTCTGGGCGTTCCTGTCCGGCATCGGCGGCGGCAACTTCGCCTGTTCGATGTCCAATATTAGCGGTTTCTACCCGAAGCGACTGCAGGGCACCGCGTTGGGACTCAATGCTGGACTGGGTAATTTCGGCGTGACTACCATGCAGATTCTGATTCCGTTGGTCATGACCGCTGGCCTTTTTGGTGCGATTGGCGGCGAGCCAATGACGCTGGTCAAGGACTCCGGCTGGATTTTTGGCAAGATTCTGGCTGGCACACCAACTTACATACAGAATGCTGGCTTCGTCTGGCTGCTGGCACTAATTCCACTGGCCTTTATCGGTTTCTTTGGTATGAATAACCTGTTGCCACTGTCGCCCAATTATGGTGGCACGTTGGCGGCTTTTGCCAAAATATTCTACCTGTGGGGGTTGACTTGCCTGGTTGGTGGCTTGGGCCTCTATCTTTACCTTCCGGCACCGGCTGGCCTCGGCCTGCTTAATATGTGGGTGGCGTTGCCGCTGATTATGATCACCATGTTATTCGTGATGAAACTCGCGGCGTTCGGTGAAATGAAGGCAGGCATCAACAAACAGTTCGCTATCTTCAGCAACAAGCATACTTGGTCGATGTCCGCGCTTTACGTCGTGACTTTCGGTTCATTTATCGGCTTCTCAATGGCATTGCCGCTTTCCATCACGGTGATCTTCGGTGTGCAACATGTACCCGATGCGGCTGGAATCATGCAGCATACTTTGAAAAATCCCAATGCGCCTTCCGCGCTGACCTACGCATGGATCGGCCCGTTTATTGGTGCGCTGATTCGCCCGGTGGGCGGCTGGGTTTCCGACAAGGTCGGCGGTTCCATCGTCACCCAGATCATTTCGGCGGTGATGGTGGTGAGCTCTGCTACGGTAGGCTACGTGATGCTATTGGCTTACAAATCGGCGACACCGGAAGAGTATTTTCTGGTGTTTATGGTGTTGTTCGTGATACTGTTTGCCGCCACGGGTTTGGGTAACGGCTCCACCTTCCGAACTGTGGGCATCATATTTGATCGTGAGCAGGCTGGACCGGTGCTTGGCTGGACCTCCGCAGTGGCTGCCTATGGCGCGTTCATCGCGCCGGTGGTAATCGGCGCGCAAATCAAGGCGGGCACACCGGAAAATGCAATGTATGGATTCGCAGCGTTCTACGCAATATGCCTAGTTTTGAACTGGTGGTTTTACTTGCGTAGCGGCGCTGAAATAAAAAACCCGTAAAGGGCTTTATGTAGGGCGGATTGGCCGCATAGCAGCCAACCCGAAATGATGGCTGGTTACGGGCTTGAAAACAAAGCCCTGAGCCGGAAAGTTTGAACATAATTTTTTACACAGGAGCGGAAAAAACATGAGTCACTTTCTCGATCGATTGACGTATTTTGTAGGCATGAAGGACAAGGAGACTTTCTCCGATGGTCACGGCATTGTCACCAACGAGGATCGCCAGTGGGAACAAGCCTATCGTACTCGCTGGCAGCACGATAAAATTGTTCGCTCCACGCACGGCGTGAACTGTACCGGCGGCTGCTCCTGGAAAATTTTTGTCAAGAATGGCCTCGTGGCTTATGAGGTGCAACAAACCGACTATCCCCGTACACGTGAAGATTTGCCTAACCATGAGCCGCGCGGTTGTCAGCGCGGCGCTTCCTACTCTTGGTATTTATACAGCCCGCACAGAATTAAGCATCCGCTGATCCGTGGTCGCTTGGTTGATCTGTACCGCGCCGAACGCAAGAGCGGCAAAGATCCTGTTGCTGCATGGGGCGCAATTCAAGCCGACCCAAAAAAGCGCTTGTCATACGTTGGCGTACGCGGCCTCGGCGGCTTTGTGCGCACCAAATGGGATGAAGTCAACGAAATCATCGCCGCCGCCAATATTTACACCATCAAAAAATGGGGACCGGATCGTATTTTCGGCTTCTCCCCGATCCCGGCCATGTCGCAAATTTCCTACGCATCCGGTGCGCGCTATCTTTCACTGATTGGCGGAGCCTGCGGATCGTTTTACGACTGGTATTGCGACTTGCCTGCTGGTTCCCCACAAACATGGGGTGAGCAAACCGACGTGCCTGAATCGGCCGACTGGTACAACTCCACTTACATCATCGTCACCGGTTCCAGTTTGCCAACCACGCGCACGCCGGATTGCCATTTCGCAGTCGAGGCGCGTTACAACGGCACCAAAATTATTGCGATGAGCCCAGACTACGGCGAGCATGTCAAGCTTGCCGATCTGTGGATGCCGGTCAACCCTGGTTGCGATTCAGCCGCCTTCTTGGCGTTTGGACATGTCGCACTAAAAGAGTTTTACATCGACAAGCAAGATCCGTATTTCCAGGAATACGCCCGCAAATACACCGATCTGCCTATCCAAGTGACCTTGCGCAAGCAAGGTGACGGCTATGTATCTGACCGTTGCCTGAATGCCGCCGATTTTACGGGCAATCTGGGTGAGACCCACAATCCGGAATGGAAAACCATTGTTTATGACGAAAAGACAAAGTCATTTGTCGCGCCAAACGGCTCTATCGGTTTCCGCTGGGATGTGGTTACTGGAGGCCAAGATGGCAAGTGGAATCTGCTGCCAAAAAATGCAGCCAACCAACAAGAAATTCTCGCCGAACTGACCTGTATCAACAGCAAGGACGCGGTAGTTTCGGTCGGCTTCCCGCACTTTACGCCAGGTGAAGACGATTTGTTGTTCCGTAACGTGCCAGTGCGCAAGCTGAAGCTGGCCAACGGCGAAGAAACCTATGTTGCCTCTGTGTTCGACATGCAGGTTGCGCAATATGGCATCGACCGTGGCTTGGGTGGCCCCAATGTCGCCAAGGACTATAACGATGACAAAGTGGCCTATACACCGGCATGGGCATCAAAGGTCACTGGCATCAAAGCTATGGACATCGAGCGCACTGGTCGCGAATTTGCCCAGAATGCCTCGCAAACGCATGGCAAATCCATGGTGATCATGGGTGCGGCAATTAACCACTGGTATCACAACGATATGACGTATCGGGGCGTGATGAACCTGCTGCATATTTGTGGCTGCGTCGGCCAATCGGGTGGCGGCTGGGCGCACTATGTGGGCCAGGAAAAACTGCGCCCTCAAGCTGGCTGGGCACCGATCGCTTTCGCACTCGACTGGCAGCGTCCACCACGCCAGATGAATTCCACTTCCTATTGGTATTTCCATACCGACCAGTGGCGCTATGAAACCATGAAGGCCGCAGATATCACATCACCTGCAGGCAGGAACAAGAACGCAAAAGAAGGTTATTCGATCGCCGACTACAACGTTTCAGCGGTTCGTATGGGCTGGTTGCCGTGCTTCCCACAATGGAACGCTAACCCGCTCGATCTGGTGGACGAAGCCATAAAAGCCGGCGCAACCGACGAGGCCAGCATCGCCAAACATGTCACCGGCAAGCTCAAATCTGGCGAGCTGGATATATCTTTCGCCGACCCGGATGCTGAGGGTAACTGGCCACGCAATATATTCGTGTGGCGCGGCAACTTGATCGGCACTTCGGGCAAGGGCCAACAGTATTTCCTCAAACATCTGCTGGGTGCGCAAAACAACGTGTTGCAGGAGGGTGGGGACGGAAACAACAATAAGTTGATCAAATGGCATGATGAGGGTCCCGCAGGCAAGCTGGATCTGTTTGTGGATATCAACTTCCGCCTCAATTCCACTGGCGCATATTCGGACATCGTATTGCCGACCGCAACTTGGTACGAGAAAAACGACCTGAACACCACCGATATGCACCCCTTTATTCACCCGCTGTCGGAGGCCGTGCAGCCGGGCTGGGACTCCAAGTCAGACTGGCAGATTTTCAAGGAGCTCGCCAGAGTCTTTTCGGGACTGGCCGCGAAGCATCTCGGCACGCGTAAGGATCTCGTCGCCTTTCCGATGCAGCACGATTCGCCGCTCGAAATGGCGCAGCCGTTTGGCCAGGTAAAAGAGTGGCACAAGGGTGAGTGCGAGCCGATCCCAGGCAAAACCATGTCGCTACTCAAGCTGGTGGAGCGCGATTATGGCAGCATTTACAACAAGTACATCGCAATCGGCCCATTGATGGTCAAACTTGGCAACAATGTCAAGGGGCTCGACTGGAACACCGAAGCGGAATACGAAGAACTTAAACTGATGAATTACACGGTGAGAGTGCCGGGTGTTTCATTAGGTATGCCGTCTTTGGAGGAAGATATCTACGTGTGCGATTCGATCATGCGCATGGCACCTGAAACCTGCGGCGAAGTGGCGCATAAATCATGGTCTGCATTGTCCAAGAAAACCGGTATCGACCACCATCACCTGTATTCTGCTCGTCAAGAGGACAAAATCACGTTCCGCGACATCCAGGTTCAACCGCGTAAAATTATTACCGCGCCAACTTGGTCTGGCATCGAGTCCGAACATGTGTCCTATACCTCGTGCTACACCAACATCCATGAGCACATCCCGTTCCGCACCTTGACCGGACGTGCGCATTTCTATCAGGATCATGAGTGGTTCCAAGACTTCGGTGAGACTTTCTGCTGCTTCCGTCCGCCGCAGGATTTGAAGTCGTTCAAGAATGTGCCCGCGCAGATCCTGAAAAAACCGCACCTCAAGCTGAGGCTTCTCACGCCGCATGGCAAGTGGGGCATCCATTCCAGCTACCAGGACACGTTGCGCATGCTGACGTTGTTCCGTGGTGGACCCCATATCTGGATTTCCGAAGTCGATGCCCAGCAGATCGGGCTCAAGGACAACGATTGGGTGGAGCTCGTCAACAGTAATGGCACCTCCATGTGCCGTACGGTAGTTTCGCAGCGTATTCCGCGTGGCACATCGGTGATGCACCATTCCCAGGAGAAGATCGTGAACGTGCCTGGATCGGTAACCACCAACAAACGCGGCGGTACCCACAATGCGACGACCCGCATTATTATGAAACCGACCAATATGGTAGGTGGCTACGTGCAACTGGCCTACAGCTTCAATTACTATGGCACAGTGGGATGTAACCGCGATACTGAGATAATCATGCACAAGGTTGAGGATCAGGATATCAAATGGCTGGAGGCGCCGCTTACCCCAGAAAGGGAAGCTCAACGCAACCCGGTTGGAATCGGCAAGCGCTGATCGTCACGTGAATTAGGATAAATAGGAGAAACTCATGAAAGTACGTGCACAATTCGCATTAACATTTAGCCTTGACAAGTGTATCGGTTGTCATACCTGTTCGGTAACGTGCAAAAACACGTGGACCAATCGCAAGGGTATGGAATACGTCTGGTTTAACAACGTTGAATCCAAGCCTGGCATCGGCTACCCGAAAAATTGGGAAAATCAGGAAAAATGGAGGGGAGGTTGGTCGCTGGAAGGCGGCAAGCTGGAGTTGAAATCCGGCGGACGCGCATCCAGGCTGATAAATATCTTCAGCAATCCCGATTTGCCACAAATCGATGATTATTACGAGCCATTTACCTACAACTATGCCCGCCTGCAAAACGCGCCTCTGTCCGAGGCGGCACCTACCGCGCGCCCGATTTCGCAGATTACCGGCGAGTCCATAGAGAAGATTACGTGGGGGCCGAACTGGGAAGACATGATGGGAGGTGCATGGTCAGACCGTAACGTGGACATAAATATGGATGGTGTCGGAAGGGAGATTTATGGCCAATTCGAACAAACCTTCCACTTATACTTGCCGCGCATCTGCAACCACTGCCTGAACCCAGCCTGCGTGGCATCCTGCCCGTCCGGCTCGTTGTACAAACGGGAAGAAGATGGCATTGTGCTGGTCGATCAAGACAAATGCCGTGGCTGGCGCTTCTGTATGAGCTCCTGCCCATACAAGAAGGTGTACTACAACTGGGAATCAGGCAAAGCCGAAAAATGTATTGCCTGTTACCCGCGCGTGGAATCCGGCATGCCGACGATTTGTTCCGAGTCCTGCGTCGGACGTATCCGCTACAACGGACTTATGCTTTATGACGCTGATCGCATCTTGGAACTGGCCAGCACGGAAAATGAACAAGATCTGTATGAAGCACAGTGCAAAATCTTCCTTGATCCTAACGATCCGAAAGTGATCGCTGCGGCACGTGAGGAAGGTATCAACGAAGACTGGATCATCGCAGCGCAGAAGTCACCCATCTACAAAATGGCAATCGAATGGAAGATTGCGTTCCCATTGCATCCGGAATTCCGCACGCTGCCGATGATCTGGTACGTGCCGCCGCTGTCCCCAGTGCAAAATGCAATCGACCAGGGCAAGCTGAAAACCGGACCGGATGGTGTAATACCTCTGTCCAGTGAGATGCGCGTGCCGGTCAAGTATCTTGCCAACCTGATGACTGCGGGTAAGGAAGCGCCGATCATAAACGCATTGAATCGCATGATCGCCATGCGCAGCTACCAGCGCATGAAACGTGTGGAAGGCGTAGTCAATACCAAGGCGCTGGAAGCCTGTGGCATGACCGAGCAAATGGCGCAGGATATGTATCGTTACCTGGGTATTGCCAATTACGAAGACCGCTTCGTTGTTCCTACCAGCCACGAGGAAGAACGTCTGGACGATGCTCACGGCTTCCAAGGTCAGAGCGGATTTAGCTTCGGCAACACTTCTTCAACCGGTATTAGCAAGGTCACGTTATTCCCGCGGAAGCGCACAGAATCCATGGAGCCGAGGGAAAAAGCTCCTTACGTGGGTGACGGTGCCATCACAAGCGACCGTTAAGGGGTAAATCATGCGTATGTATAAAATTTTATCAGTGCTGCTGGAATACCCGGAACAAGAGTTGATTGATAACTTGCCGGAAATTCGTGCAATTGTTGATGAAAGCACCGATATTGATGCGGAGGAAAAGGGAAACCTGCGAAAGTTTCTTGACCACTTGGTAAGCATGCCGTTGACCGAATTGCAAGCGAGCTATGTGGATACTTTTGACAGGATTCCGGAGCACAGTCTGCACCTGACTCACCATTTGTTTGGCGAGGAAAGCGACAGAGACCGCGGCCCTGCGTTAATTGATTTAGGAGAGATGTTCAAGGAGTACGGTGTGAAAACGGTGACCAATGAGTTGCCGGACTACCTTCCGCTACTTCTTGAATTTGCCTCTAATCTGGACGATAACGAGGCAACGGTATTTTTATCCGATGTCAACAAGGTGCTGAATACACTGACTGAGAACCTGACCAAGGCCAGCAGTCCTTATGCTACGCCGCTTTCCATCATCGAGAGTCGGGCTACATTGACTCGTTTGGCTGCTTAAATTCAAGGAGAATGAAATGAAAGAAGACCTTTTTACCCTGCACAACGTAATCTTCGGCGTGTATCCGTACCTGTGCCTCGCAGTGTTTGGAATCGGTAGCTGGCTGCGTTTTGACCGTGATCAATACGGTTGGAAAACCGATTCAAGCCAGTTGCTATCCAAAGGCAGCATGCGCTGGGCGAGCAATCTGTTCCATGTTGGTATACTCGCAATTTTCGGGGGGCATTTTGTGGGCTTGTTGACACCACATTTTGTATTTGCAGCGGTTATGCCGGATATCACGCATCAATATGTCGCCATCACCGCAGGTTCTATTTTTGGTATTACGGCCTTTATCGGCGGCATTATTTTGCTGTTTCGGCGGTTCTTTAACCCGCGCATTTCGCTTACCAGTCGTTGGGCTGACAAGTTTATCCTGCTCTTGTTGATGATTACGCTGACACTCGGACTGCTTACTATTCCGGTGTCTCTGGGCCATGCTGGTCACGGCGATCCTCGTATAGTGACAGCCTTGGCAGAATGGATACAGAGCATCATGTATCTGCATCCAGCACCGGCTTATATTGAAGGGGTGGATATGATTTTTAAAATACACCTGATATTCGGCATGACGGTGTTTCTGGTATTTCCGTTTACCCGTATGGTGCATATCTGGAGCGCACCGTTCGGTTACTTGTTGCGCGCATATCAGATCGTGCGCAGCAAAAAACATAAGTATCAGGAACACGACAGGTACGACTTGGGCAAGCCTGTAGACTTCTAATTTGAGCGGTATTGTTACCTAGTCTTACGCGCTGTGTTTCTGTTTGATTACGGGATACAGCGCGCTCCAACATGATGCATCACAGTTACAATCAGCACTGCGATTTTGCGGTGCTGATTGCTTGTGTATCATTCATCAATGACAACAGCT
>CAIZNF010000337.1 GCA_903934275.1 uncultured Nitrosomonadales bacterium | reverse complement strand
TCGCTTGTGGATAAAAAACTGTCATTCCGAACGAAGTGAGGAATCTTGATTTTCTTTCCATGCCAAAAACACCAAGATTTCTCGCGGAGCTCGAAATGACAATCCTTGTTGGCTGTTCGCCAAAGGCGAACCTCATTTTACCGGCGCAGTCTGGAAAAATGCCTGGTATCTTACCGGTTAAATCTTTACATTTTCCGATAAAACTTGTACGTTTCTAAATTAAAAACAATAGGCTAGCGCATTATAAATTTCGGGCGCAAAATCGCCCTTTTGGTTCCAGCTCGTCCGGCTTAGGGTTAATTAAAACGAACGGGTCAAAGACAGGACTGCTTGCGTTCATCACGCAACGACTGCGCTTGTTTTGGCCTCCAGCCACGCCCGCCTTTGTTACGCCTGAACTCACGCGAAATAGCGGATTTGTCCACGCCAACCTTTTCGGCAATCTGGCTTTGCTTTAAGCCCGCTTGTTTCAGCCCGTAAATCTGGTATCGTTGCCCGCTGGTGAGCTGCTTATATTTCTTCATCTGTGCTCCTTTTACTTGGTCGTTTAAGTGGCTCCGATATTAACGCAGCTCGCCACCTAAATTCACTTGCAAAAGTTGCACTTCAGAGTTGAATCCGCCACTCCTTTCCTGAAGTTAATAGGCGCGACAAAAATATCTGCACACTTAGCACCGCAGGATGCGTGCCATATTTAATTGTTATTTAATTACAATATGTTGCAATGAAAGCGAAACCCCTATGAACAGCCAGGCGCATGTTCATGGTGCGCATCTGATTGACATGGCACTCATTAGGTGCGGCAAACGAGCGGGTAAATTGCTACACTTCGGGGCGTATCAACAACAGGAGACCAAACTATGCTTAACGCAAAAATCTTTGACGACTTATCCGCCAAATTGAGCGAGGTAATGAAAAGTAGCCCGGCCAAGGATATTGAAAAAAATGTCCGCGCCCTGCTTATGCAAGGCTTCGCCAAACTCGATCTGGTAACCCGCGAAGACTTTGACATCCAAGCGCAGGTGCTGGCGCGCACGCGCGAACATCTGACTGCACTTGAGGTACGGGTTGCAGCACTGGAAGCGCAGCGCAAATAATTTTGAAGTTGCCAGAAAAATTTTGGGGTTTTGTCATTCCCGCCTGCGCGGGAATGACATCATTATGAGTCTCGCGGTGCTCTACAGCCGCGCACTCTCCGGCATGGAGGCTGCACTGGTCACCGTCGAAGTGCATCTCGCCAACGGTTTGCCCAATTTCACCATCGTCGGTTTGCCGGAAACCGAAGTCAAGGAAAGCAAGGATCGGGTGCGCGCCGCTTTGCAGAATTGTCAGTTCGATTTTCCGGCGCGCCGCATTACCGTCAATCTCGCCCCTGCCGACCTGCCCAAGGAAAGCGGGCGATTCGATTTGCCCATCGCGTTGGGTATTCTCGCAGCAACCGGTCAAATCCCTTCCAACAAGCTCGCCGAATACGAATATGCCGGAGAGCTTGCGCTGACCGGCGAGCTGCGTCCGATACGCGGCGCGCTGGCGATGACCTACCGCGCCGCCAGCAGTGGGCGCGCCTTCATCCTGCCGCAGGCGAACGCCGCCGAAGCCGCGTTGGTGGAGGCGGCGACCGTGTATCCGGCGCAGTCGCTGCTGCAAGTGGCGGCACATCTCGCAGGCAGGGAAAGTATTGCGCCGTATATCAGCCAGCCGCAGAGGGTCGTGCCGCACTACCCGGATATGCGCGAAGTGAAGGGGCAGGCGCAAGTCAAACGCGCGCTGGAGATCGCCGCAGCGGGCGGGCATAGCGTGCTGATGGTCGGCCCGCCGGGAACCGGTAAATCCATGTTGGCGGCTCGCTTCCCCGGCATCTTGCCGCAGATGACTGAGGTCGAAGCGTTGCAAAGCGCGGCATTGCAATCGCTGGATGGACACTTCGATGTGGCGAAGTGGAAGACTCGCCCGTACCGCTCGCCACATCACACCGCATCGGGCGTGGCACTGGTCGGCGGCGGCAGTAACCCGCGCCCCGGCGAAATTTCGATGGCGCTGCACGGCGTGCTGTTTCTCGACGAGCTGCCGGAATTCGAGCGCAGCGTGCTGGAGGTGTTACGCGAACCAATGGAATCGGGGCGCATCACCATTTCGCGCGCTGCAAAACGTGCCGATTTTCCGGCGCAGTTTCAGCTTATCGCCGCAATGAACCCCTGTCCGTGCGGTTATCTCGGCCACTACAACGGCAAATGCCGCTGCACGCCAGATCAGGTGTCGCGCTACCGCAGCAAGATTTCCGGCCCGCTACTGGATCGTATCGACATCCAGATCGAAGTGCCCGCCGTGGCGCAGGATGATTTACTCAACAAGGCAGATGGTGAGACCAGCGCAAACTTGCAGGCTCGTGTGGAAATTGCGCGGCAACGCCAGCTTGCCCGGCAGGACAAGGCTAATGCGCAACTTTCTGTGACCGAGATCGATGCGTTATGTGCCCCCGATGCGCAAGGTGTTGCATTGCTGCAACAAGCGATCAGCCGCCTCAATCTTTCCGCACGTGCCTATCACCGCGTGCTCAAAGTCGCGCGCACTATCGCCGATCTGGAAGGGGTAAGCGACATCGCCACCAAGCATATTGCCGAAGCGGTGCAGTACCGGCGGTTGAATCTCTAGTTCTATTCCTCTATCAGTAGTGCAATAACGTAAGGCGGGTTCTACCCGCCAGTTATTTAATTGCATCTGGTGCCCACGTTAACCCTGCACCCAGGCCAGTGCCTCATCGTAGTCCGTAAATACGCAAATTTCGGCATCAATAAACAGCCTCGACAGCCATGCCTGCCATGTAAGCCATTGGTCGTCGGTGACGACGGCGACTTTGCTGAAGTCGTGGTTGTGTTCGCGGCTGAAAAATTTTATTTCTTCCCATGCGACATCGACGGTGTAGTCGATCATCGCGCGCAGGTCAAACAGTAAATTCAGCGGGCCGGGAGATTCGAGTTTGTACAGTGATTGTTCTTCAAACGCCTTGAAGTCAGCGAGAGTGAATTCGCCGAGCACGGCGACGTTAACGAGGTTGTCCGATTGTTCGATGGTGATCATGGCTTTCCTTTTCTGGGCGTTTTTTCGAGCTGGTGTTGGGGTGACAGGCGCAAGCTTAGCACACCGCTGGCGATGATGAACACCATACCCAGCCAGCTGCTCAGATTCAGAATTTCATCCCATAGCAACATGCCGAACAGGCTGGCGAATATGATAGTGCTGTAGGCCAGGCTGCCGACCACTAACGTCTTGCCGGTGCGGTAGGCGCGCGTCATGGCAAGTTGCGCGAGTGTGCCGCTGCCGCTCAGTCCGAGCAGGATGGCGAAGCCCTGCGGCGTGATCGCATGCACCGTGCCAAACAGCATCCACACGCCGCTGCCGAGAGAGGCGATCGCGCTGAAATAAAACACTGTGCGCGTGTCCGGTTCGCCGATCATGCCGAGATGCTTGACGTTGAGGTAGGCGACCCCTGCGAGGAAGCCGGAGATCAGGCCGAGCAGGCCGGGCAGCAATTGGTCTTGCTGGAGTGTCGGTTGCAGCAGCAGTACCACGCCGCAGAATCCCAGACCGATTGAAATGGTCAGCGGCGGATGAATTTTTTCCTTGAACACCAGCATGGTAAGGATGGTGAGAAACAGCGGCGCGGTGTAGTTGAGCGTAACGGCGGTGGCAAGCGGCAGCACGGTGATGCAGTAAAAAAACAGCGCGAGGGCCACCGAACCGGAAATGCCGCGCCACAAGTGTGAGCGCCAGTGTTGCGTGGCGGCGCTGATGCGCTGCTGACGCATGATGAGGCAGACCAGCAGCAGGCCGAAAAATGAACGATAAAACACCAGTTCAATATGTGAAAAATATGGCGCGCCAAGTTTGACGAACACGCCCATGCAACCGAACAGCAATCCGGCGACCAGCATCCAGGATGATTTCATGCGAGGTTGCTCATAAGCTTCACAAGGGTGGGCACGCTACGCTTTGCCCAACTTACGTGAAGGCCGATTGTAAAGTGCATCAATTTCCATTTTCGCGCACTTTGTGGGCTTTGTTGTGAGTGGATAGCCAAGATTTATGAGCAAGAGGGCGCGCGTGGATTCTCCGCGATTTATTTGCATGGGGCAATATAAATTGGCTCAGTCAGGGCGGGTTGGGTAAAATGCCGACCTTTCGCAAGCTGAGGTTATCATGGCTGGTAAATCGCAAAAAATAATTGATTTCGAGTCGGCAATGGCCGAGCTTGAGCGGATTGTCGCCGACATGGAGGCTGGCAAGATGCCGCTGGAAGATTCGCTGGCCGCCTATAAACGCGGGGCGGAATTATTGTCGTTCTGCCGTGGTCGCCTCGAAGATGCGCAACAGCAAGTGAGCGTGCTGGAAAATGGCGTGTTGAAGGACTTCTCCGCCAGCGGTGAGATGGGGTCTAATTAATGAGTGTCGATTTTCAGAGTTGGATCACCTCCCACCAGACGCGATTTGAGGGCGTGCTGCGGGGGTTGTTGCCGAATGCGGAAATTGCCCCGCAACGCTTGCACGGGGCGATGCGCTATGCGGTGCTGGATGGCGGAAAGCGCGTGCGCCCGTTGCTGGCGTTTGCCGCAGGCGAGTTGGCTGGTGCAGATGTGGCTCGGGTGGATATTGCCGCAGCAGCCGTCGAACTGATTCATGCCTATTCGCTGGTGCATGACGACATGCCGTGCATGGACGACGATGTGCTGCGCCGGGGCAAGCCGACTTGCCATGTGCAGTATGACGAGGCAACCGCACTACTGGTCGGCGACAGCCTGCAAACGCTGGCATTTCAACTGCTCGCGGAGCATCAACTGAATGATGATGCGGCGCGCCAACTGGAAATGCTCAAGCTGCTCGCGCATGCATCCGGCTCACGCGGCATGGCGGGCGGGCAGGCAATCGACTTGGCCAGTGTGGGCAAATCGCTCACGCTCCCCGAATTGGAATTCATGCATATCCACAAAACCGGCGCGCTGATCCGCGCGGCAGTCCTGTTGGGCGCGCATTGCGGTTCACTCATGGAAACCGCGCAGATGTCCAAGCTGGATCATTTCGGCAAGTTGATCGGTCTGGCGTTTCAGGTGGTGGACGATGTGCTGGATTGCGAAGCGGATACCGCCACGCTGGGTAAAACGGCGGGCAAGGATGCCGACAACGGTAAACCGACATACGTCAGCCTGCTGGGCATACAGGATGCCCGCGACATGGCGCAGCGGCTGCATCGCGAGGCACTGGAAACTTTGGCCGAATTCGGCGCGGCGGCGCAACGGTTGCGCGAGTTGGCCGATTTTATTGTGTTGAGAAAGTTCTGATGAAAAACTTCATGATGAGGCGCTTTTGTAGGTCGGTGGCTATGACATGGCGTTGCGAAGCATCCGGGGCGGGAATAGCCACCTCACACCCGCTCCCGCAAACGGCTGTCTTCGCCAGTAACGTGTCGCGGGATGTGGGCTCTGCACGACCGCTTCGGCAAGCTCAGGACATGCATGTCGGGCAGAGCCCGACCTACTGCTACCTTTTGGTTACATTTCAGAGATGCCATTGATGCACCCCTTGTTGACCTCCATCAATCTCCCGGACGATCTGCGCAAGCTGGAGCGCGCGCAATTGCCGCAACTCGCCGCCGAACTGCGCTGTTTTCTGATCGAGTCGGTAAGCAAGACCGGCGGGCATCTGTCTTCCAACCTCGGCACGGTCGAGCTGACCATCGCGTTGCACTACATTTATAACACGCCGGATGACCGGCTGGTATGGGATGTGGGCCATCAAACCTACGTGCATAAAATCCTTACCGGGCGGCGCGAGGCGATGGGTAAACTGCGCATGGCGGGCGGCATCGCCGGTTTCCCAAGACGCGATGAAAGCCCTTACGATGCTTTTGGCACCGGCCATTCCAGCACCTCGATTTCGGCGGCACTGGGCATGGCGGTGGCTGCACAACTGGGAAATTCCGAGCGGCGTGCGGTAGCGATTATCGGCGATGGCGCGCTGACCGGCGGAATGGCCTTCGAGGCGCTCAACAATGCGGGCGCGCGCGATGCTAATTTGCTGGTCATCCTCAATGACAACGACATGTCTATTTCGCAACCGGTCGGCGCGCTGAATAACTATTTGGCCAGGCTGATGTCGGGGCGTTTTTATGCGGCGATGCGCCGCGGCAGCGAAAAAATGTTCAAGGGGATGCCGCCGGTGCTGGAATTTGCCAAACGCGCCGAAGAGCACGTCAAGGGCATGGTGATCCCCGGTACGCTGTTTGAGGAATTCGGCTTCAACTATATCGGGCCAATCGATGGGCATGATCTGGACGTGCTGCTGGACACGCTGGGCAACATTCGCCAGCTTGCCGGCCCGCAGTTTCTGCATGTTGTCACGCAAAAAGGCAAAGGCTACGCACATGCCGAACAGGATTGCGTCTTGTATCACGGTGTAAGCAAGTTTGACCCGGTTGACGGCATTGCCGCTAAGCTGGCCCGGAGCAACACAGGAGTGCAGCCTGCCAAACTCACTTATGCCGAGGTATTCGGAAAATGGCTGTGCGATATGGCGGCATTGGATGAGCAGTTGGTCGGTATCACACCGGCGATGTGTGAAGGCTCCGGGATGGTGGAATTTGCCGAACATTTTCCGGCGCGTTATTTCGATGTGGGCATCGCCGAACAGCATGCGCTGACTTTTGCTGCCGGGCTGGCCTGCGACGGCTTCAAGCCGGTGGTGGCAATTTATTCGACCTTTTTGCAGCGCGCCTACGATCAACTCATCCACGACATCGCGTTGCAAAATCTGCCGGTCATGCTGGCCATCGACCGGGGCGGGCTGGTCGGCGCGGATGGCGCGACCCACGCGGGCAGTTTCGATCTTTCCTATTTGCGCTGCATTCCCAACATGACCGTGATGGTGCCATCCGACGAGAACGAATGCCGCCAGATGCTCTACACCGCTTTTTGCCTGAACGCGCCGAGCGCGGTGCGCTATCCGCGCGGATGCGGCCCGGGAGTGGCTATCAGCCAGCAGATGAAAGCCCTGCCGGTAGGCAAAGGGGAATTGCGCCGCGCAGGCAAACGCGTGGCGATCCTGGCGTTCGGTTCGATGCTGGCTCCCGCACTGGCCGCTGCCGAACAATTGGATGCGACAGTGGCTAACATGCGTTTCGTCAAGCCGCTGGATGCCGAACTGGTGCTGCAACTGGCGCGTGAACATGAAATGCTGGTCACGGTAGAAGAAAATGCCGTGCAGGGTGGCGCGGGCAGCGCGGTGGCGGAATGTTTGCAACAGTATGGCGTTGTCGTACCGCTGCTGCAACTCGGCTTGCCGGATCGTTTTATCGAGCAGGGTGAACATGCGCAGATGCTGGCGGATTGCGGTTTGGATGCTGCCGGACTGGTCGCCGCTATCAACAAAATGAGCCAAAGTTAATATGTAGGTCGGGCTGTGCCCGACCACTTCGACATGCTCAGGACAGGCATGGTGGGCACGGGACACCATGCTGTCCAGAAAGAATCCGATCCGGCCGAATGAGAGGGCAACCATGAATT
>CAIZNF010000336.1 GCA_903934275.1 uncultured Nitrosomonadales bacterium | reverse complement strand
ATTATCCAACACGCGATAGTCTAAGCCGCCACCTAGCACCCAGCCGGCTTGGGTAGTGGTTTTACTGAGGTTTTCGCTAGTGCCCATTTCGTTTGTGTAGTCCTCGTTGATGCGCGTGCCGCGCCCGATGATCTGCTTGAATTCGGTCATCGAGTTGATGCGCTTGTCGAGCACGATGAGATGGCAGGTTTGCGCATCGACGCCCGTGGACATCAGTTGCGAAGTGGTGGCGATGACCGGGAAGGTGGACTCGGGGTCGATGAAGTTATCGAGCTGCGCCTTGCCCTCGTCGTTGTCGCCTGTGATGCGCATGACGTAGCGCTTGTTGGCAGCGGCCAGGTCTGGATTGGCGTTCACCAGCGCCTGACGCATGCGCTCGGCGTGGTCGATGTTTTCGCAGAACACGATGGTCTTGGCAAAGCGGTCGGTGGCCTTGAGAAATTCGGTGATCTTGGCGGCGACGAGTTCGGTGCGCTTTTCCAGAATCAGGTTGCGGTCGAAGTCGCGTTCGTTGTATTCGCGGTCTTCGATCACCTGTCCGTATTTGTCGGTCTTACCCATTTCTGGCCGCCAACCTTCGAGGTCTTTGTCGATGCCGATGCGCACCACCTTGTAGGGCGCAAGAAACCCGTCGGCGATGCCTTGGCGCAGTGAATAGGTGTAGAGCGGTTCGCCGAAATATTCGATGTTGGAAACATCCTCGGTTTCCTTCGGTGTGGCAGTGAGGCCTATCTGTGTCGCGGTCGAAAAATATTCGAGAATCTTGCGCCAAGCCGCGTCATCCGCCGCGCTGCCCCGGTGACACTCGTCGATAATGACCAGGTCAAAAAAGTCCGGCGAGAACTGCTTGTAGATGTTCTGTTCTTCCTCGGTTCCGGTGACGGCCTGATAGAGCGACAGATAGATTTCGAATGATTTATCAACCGTCCGATTGGTGATCTTTGTCATTGCTTGACCGAACGGCTTGAAGTCGTTGACCTTGGTCTGGTCGGCGAGAATGTTGCGATCCACGAGAAACAGGATGCGTTTCTTCGCGCCCGATTTCCACAGGCGCCAGATGATCTGGAACGCGGTGTAGGTCTTGCCCGTGCCGGTCGCCATGACCAGCAGAATGCGATTTTCGCCGCGCGCAATGGTTTCTACCGTGCGATTGATGGCGATGAGCTGGTAGTAGCGCGGCACCTTGCCGGAAACGTCTTCGAAATAATCCTGGGTGGTGATGGTTTCCTGCTCGCTGTTGTAGCCTTTGGCTTCCCGGTAACGCACCCATAGTTCCTCCGGCGTAGGGAATTGATCGAGTGGAATTTCTCTTTCGACAATGACCGATGAACCCGTGCGGTCATGTTCCAGAAAAGCGTCGCCGTTCGAGCTGTAGGCAAACGGCACGTCGAGGATTTCTGCGTATTCAAGCGCCTGTTGCATGCCAGCGCCTACGGAGTGGTTGTTATCCTTGGCCTCGACGACTGCAATGGGGATGTTTGGTTTGTAATAGAGAAGGTAGTCGGCTTTCTTGGCTTCGCCGCGTTTCACCGTTTTGCCACGGACGATTACACGCCCTTTGGTGAAGTAGATTTCCTCGCGAAGCTGCGTCATCACGTTCCACTTCTCGCCCTCAGCGCCTACGATGGCGGGGGTGATGAACTTGGTGCGGATGTCTGCTTCGGTGAGGGATTTTTTATTCATTATGTGACCGATAGAACACTGAGTCTGACAAATGCGGCGGATGATAGCCTGTGCGCTTGGGATGGGCAATGAATGAAAATATTGGCCATTTTTGATGCCGACCCTGGCAATGCCCTTTAGGGTGAGCTGCATCCAGAGCGGACACTTAAAAATGTCGCTCCCTGATTAGTTACCACCGTCCGGAAAGGCCGAACAGCGGGCATTCTATGGTGAGGCTCCTGACATGCAGCATCATGTTATTAACCGCCAATCACGAATAGCAGCTCCAGTTTTTTGTGCGCTTAAAAATTTGAATTTTTCTGGGGGCGAGCCCCGCGATGCGGGTGGGCAAACCCAAAAGTCAAATCGGAAATACTCCAAGAGCTTGGCCGCTGCCGCTTGAGATGGCTTGGTGGTTTTTTTGCGTTGGCGTGCTGAGAGATACCGTATAGAGTAAACGCAGCCACAAATCACAGAAATCTTCAGATGTAAATACGGGTATCTACCACGGAGGCTAATTTGTTGCGGAATAATTCTATTTCTTTGTCATGTAGTGCAATAAAGTAGGGCGGGTTCTACCCGCCACATATAGTTGTCGGGCAGAGCCCGACCTACAAATTATTTTCCATTTGAAGATGAAATGGAATAACAGGGGGAAAGCGGGCTAAAATTTTTCATGAGGATGCGATCCAAACTATCCCTCCGTGCGGTTCAATCGTGGGTCGAACGCATCGCGTACCGCATCGGCGAATAGGTTTGCCGCCAGCACCAGCGCCAGCATGAAAACGAATGCTGCCGTCAATGCCCACCACACCATCGGCTCGCGCCCCATTTCTAAACGCGCAGCATTTATCATTGTGCCAAAGCTGATCGTGGAAGGATCGACACCAACGCCAACATAGGACAGCACCGCTTCGGCCAGCACCAGCCCGCTGAAATCCATCACCAGCGCGATCAATATAATATGCATCACGTTTGGCACGATGTGGCGCATGAGGATGCGGAACGATGACACGCCGAATGCCTGCGCCGCCTGGATGTATTCCAGCTCGCGCAGCTTAAGCGTCTCGCCGCGCAGCAGGCGGCACAGCCCGGTCCAACTGGTCATGCCGAGGATCAGGCACAGGAATACCAGGCGCAGGTCGGCGCGCGACGCGGCGGTATCGAACCACTGCGGGTGCGTTTCGATGGTGACCTGCATTATCAACACCGCCGCCGCGATCAGCAGCACGCTGGGGATGGAACTCAGCACGGTATAGACGTACTGGATCACGTCGTCCACCCAGCCGCGCAGATACCCCGCCGCAATGCCGAGCAGCAACGCCAGCGGCAGCGTCACCAGCGTCGTCACTGTGCCGATGATTAGCCCGGTGCGGATGCTTTTCAGCGACAGGTACAGCACGTCCTGCCCGACTTTGTCGGTGCCGAGTACGTGATAGGCGGAGGCGAGATTGGCGGTGGTGCCGATGAGGGCGGCGAGGATGAGGAGGGCAACCAACAGCGCGTGTAGCGTGTAGCGTGGATACGCTACACGTCCGCGCGAGTTGGACATACTGCTATTGGTGGGCACGCTACGCTTTGCCCATCCTACGGGTACAACAAAAACAATAGCAACTATCAACCCGCCTATTGCCCCTTTGATCACGCGCCACAACACATCGCCATCACGTTGAGATTCATCCGCCAGATGCGCACCGCCAAATTTCAAACGAGGATAGTCGCGTAGCGCCCTGCCTTGAGCATCGCTGATACTTTCCTTGGCATATAGCGTTACCGCCAGCGGCGCGGAATAGGTTTTTTCGGTTTGCGTGCGAAGCGGTTCGACCAGCCTGTCGAACACGCTCAACACTTCCGGCGAATACACTTTTTCACCGCCATTGGTTTCCGGTAGGGCGGCGCGGTAATGCAGCGTATCCAACAGCCCCACCAGCAGAAACAACGACAGCACCAGCAGCGACACCATCGCCGTTGCGCTCTGCGCCACGCGCCGCCACGGCAACAACAAATGTTCGCGTCGCCGTATATATAAAGCTATGGCGATTCCTGCCGCCAGCAGTAGAAATACCAGCGCGTCGCTCCACAAGATGACTGGCATGAAACTCACAAAACACCCAACCCCGTCATTCCCGCGCAGGCGGGAATCCAGTTAATAAAAAAATCCCCGCGAGGCGGGACAATGAGTTTGTCCGCTTCGCGGCGTGTTTGTCCTGCTGGATTCCCGCCTGCGCGGGAATGACAATTTCTCAAGGATTCAATCATTGCAGCCGCACTCTCGGGTCAACCAT
>CAIZNF010000335.1 GCA_903934275.1 uncultured Nitrosomonadales bacterium | reverse complement strand
GATGAAGGAAATCTGCCCCCGGAAAACCTTGCAGGTCAAAAAGATATTTCCATATGAAAAACTCGCATCCAGACCGGGCTCGTCCAACAAACGGTTCAGATCGTGGCTCGCTTCGCGATCACGATCTAACCTTAATCGTTGGGGAGGGGGCAAACGGGCGTGGCGAGTTTTATTATCATGGGTGGCAATCGCCATGTCCGTTAGGGCAAGCTTGAATTGAAGCAAACCATGTGTGCGCTTATTTCAAGGGGATTCCCTTAAATTAGGTTCAATTTGTCGGAGTAGTGAGCAGCCCGTTCGGCGTAGCGTGCGGTGTTGGTATGCATCCTGATGATTTCGGCTTCGGTCAATGTGCGCACCACTTTTCCAGGTGAGCCAACCACCAGCGAATTGTCCGGGATAATTTTGCCTTCGGTGATGAGCGCGTTCGCGCCAATCAGACAATTCTTGCCGATGATGGCGTGGTTGAGTATCACTGCCTTGATGCCGATCAGGCTGCCCTCGCCTATCATGCAGCCGTGCAATGTAGCCTGATGCCCTACGGTAACATTGGCGGCGACAGTGAGTGGTACGCCGGGGTCGGTGTGCAACACCGCCCCATCTTGAATGTTGCTGTTTTCCCCGATGTGGATCGGCTCGTTATCGCCGCGCAACACGGCGTTAAACCAGATGCTGGCATTGTTTTCCAAAATTACCGAGCCGATGACCGAAGCATTGTCGGCGACGAAGTGTCGTGCGCCGCGCAATTCTGGCACGCGTTGATCTAGACGATAGAGCATGTGTTTTCCAAGAAAATGACGAGTCAGCTTTGCGCCAAAACTGCGACACCTGCTGCCGCAATTTGCCCGTCTTGAAATGAGCGCACGCCGCTGATGCCCAACCCGCCCACGACGACACCATTGATTTCCAGCGGAACGCCGCCCTCGGCGGGTATTACGCCGGGCAAGGCGAGATGAATCAATCGCCCGCTCAGCACGGCATCTTCGGAGACTTTGGTAGGGCGTTGAAAAGCCACTGCCGCATGCGCCTTGCATATTGCCGTTTCCACGCTGCCGTACTGGGTGTCGTGGCCGCGTTGCAGATAGAGCAGATGACCGCCGTCGTCCACTACCGCGATGACCACGCGCCAGCCGTTGCGTTGCGCCTCGGCCTCGGCTGCCGCCGCGACGCGCTTGGCATCTTCCAGCGTGAGAACAGGTTTGCTGTCCACGGTTATTTTTTACCCAGAGCCGCGAAGACCTGATCGCGGATATTTTCCACGCTACCGACACCCGACACATTTACGCATTTTGGTGCATTGGTGTCGCCGGATTTTGCCCAACTGCTGTAATACTCGACCAGTGGCTTGGTCTGGTCATGGTAAACGGTGAGGCGCTTGAGTACGGTCTCCTCTGCGTCATCGGGGCGCTGCACCAGGTCTTCGCCGGTGATGTCGTCCTTGCCTGCCACTTTTGGGGGGTTGAATACGATGTGATAAGTGCGGCCTGAAGCAAGGTGTACGCGGCGCCCACTCATGCGCTTGATGATCTCGCTATCCGCTACTTCAATTTCCACCACGTAGTCGAGGGGGATGCCGGCATCCTTCATCGCTTGTGCCTGCGGAATGGTGCGCGGAAAACCGTCGAATAGAAAACCTTTGGCGCAGTCGGCATCCTTGATGCGCTCTTTCACCAGGTTGATGATGATGTCGTCGGAGACCAGCCCTCCCGCATCCATTACCTTCTTGGCAGCGACTCCCAACGGCGTGCCCGCCTTGACTGCCGCGCGCAGCATGTCGCCGGTCGATATTTGCGGGATGTTGTATTTTTCCTTGATGTAATTGGCCTGGGTGCCTTTTCCTGCGCCGGGTGCGCCTAATAGTATCAGTCTCATTTCGGATTCTCCTCGGGTTGGTCGTAAAAATTGGGTGGCTGGTGGCTCGTAGCTGTTTGTTGGTGTGCTTCGCACATTTTATATGCCAACCAAAACATGCCACAAACTACACGCTACGAGCCGGTAGTTGCTTCAAAAATTTTCCGTACTGCGCGTAAATCCTGTTCGGTATCAACGCCGGTGGGTGGGGCATGTTTGGTGATGTACACGCCTATTTTGTGTCCGTAATATAACACGCGCAATTGTTCCAGTGCTTCAAAGTGTTCAACTGTTGCCGGAGCAAGTTGCCCATAGGTGCGCAAGAAACCGGCACGATAAGCGTAGATGCCGATATGGCGCAGCACGGGCAAGCCGGCGGGCAGCTCTCCACTTTCAGCCTCACCCTGGAGGGGGGAGGGGTTATCGTCTCGCCCTGCGGGCGAGGGTAAAATCTTAAATGCTTCGCGCGGGTAGGGGATCGGCGCGCGGCTGAAGTACAGCGCATTGCCTCGTTGGTCGAGTACGGCCTTGACTATGTTGGGATTGCACATCGACATTTTGTCGTGAATCTCATGGCAGGCCGTGGCGACCGAGCATTCTGGATGCAGATGCAGATGTTCAGCGACAGCTCGAATCAGCGCGGGCGGTATCAGCGGTTCGTCGCCCTGCACATTCACCACAATGGTGTCATCCGGCCAGCCTTGTTGTTCGACAACCTCGGCGATGCGATCCGTGCCGCTGGTATGGTTTTTTTTTGTCAGGCACGCTTTGAAGCCGTGCTCATGCACCACGCTGGCAATCGCATGATGGTCGGTAGCGATCCAGATTTGTTGCGCACCGCTTTGTGCTGCCTGTTCCGCAACCCTCACCACCATCGGTTTGCCAGCGATAGGCAAGAGTGGTTTGCCGGGTAGCCGGGTAGATGCGTGGCGTGCCGGAATGACAACGTGAAAATCCACCATCAGATTTTTTCTGCTTCTTCCGGGGTGAGCTTGCGCGCTTCGTCAGCCAGCATTACCGGAATATCATCTTCGATTTTGAAGGCCAGACGGTCGGCTTTGCAGATCAATTCCTGTGCGGCTTTCTGATAGACCAGCGGGGATTTGCACAGCGGGCAAACGAGAATGTTAAGCAGTTTTGCGTCCATAGGGAGTGATCTTTCGCAGTATGTGGTCGATCAGGTGTGAGTCAATTTCGGCATCTACACGCAACACCCAATATCGGGCATCGGCAAACGCAGCGCATTTTACCGCATCTTTTTCAGTCAGGAGTATTGCCTCGCAGCCGACGAAAGCAAGATCGGTCTCGAGGTATGGGTGATGATCTGGAAAAGCGTGTGGTGTAAAAGAAATACCCAGCGTGTGCAGATGTTGAAAATAGCGCTGCGGATGTCCGATGCCTGCGACAGCATGATTATTTGTCGCGTCAAAATAATTCGCTCTGACTGTTTTTGAAGGATCGAGCAGATTATGAAAAATTTCCCCCGACAGGCGCATAGCGTATTGATCTATCAGGGTCTTGCCATCGTTCACTACCACGGCATCCACTGTCCGCAATCGCGACACTGGTTCACGCAACGGACCGGCCGGGAGCATAAAGCCATTGCCGAAGCCGCGCGCACCATCGACAACCGCAACCTCCACATCGCGCTGCAAACGGTAGTGCTGCAAGCCGTCGTCACATAGTGCGACATCGCATTGCGGATGTGCTTGCAAGGCAATTTGCGCGGTGGCTGCGCGGTTTTTTCCTATCCAGACCGGGCAAAGGTTGCGTCGTGCCATCAGCAGCGGTTCGTCTCCCACCTGCTGTGCGTCGCTGTTTGCATTGACCAGCTGTGGCTGTTGTGCTGCACCGCCGTAGCCTCTGCTAATGACAAGAGGATGCCAGCCGCGATGGATCAGTTGTTGGGCCAGGGCCAGTGTGAGTGGGGTTTTTCCGGTTCCACCGACACTGATGTTGCCGATCACGATGACGGGCACGGGCAATTTATGGCTGGAAAGAATACCGCTACGGTATAGTGCATGGCGCAATGCCACCAGCAGGCGAAATAGCAGACTAACCGGAAAAAGAATCAGGTGCAGTGGGGTGGTACGATGCCAGTAGGGTTGCAGCCAGTGCACGTCAGGGAGCCTCTAAAAATTCAGAGTTCGCCCAAATGCGAGGCGCGGGAAAAACCGTGTCGCATACGGGTTATATGCAAGCGAGAAATTTTTTTCGCAACGCGGCGGTTGGGGTGAAATGTGGATTTTCAGAGGCTCCCATTATTTGGGCTGGTTTTGCGTAGTAAAGGTAATGCGCCCATATCCCGCTAATCGTGCCGCCTCCATAACATTTATTACTGACTGATGCGGTGCCTTGGCATCGGCGTTGATGACGATGGTGGGATCATCCTGTTCGCCCGCAGCACTTTTCAGGGAATCTGCCAAGGCAGCTACGCTGGTATAAGGCATCCCCTGGTT
Organism: uncultured Nitrosomonadales bacterium; assembly: GCA_903934275.1. GTDB lineage: Bacteria > Pseudomonadota > Gammaproteobacteria > Burkholderiales > Gallionellaceae > Gallionella. Next base: position 2,965 of record CAIZNF010000335.1, on the reverse strand, counting down.
ATTGATGGCATAGTGCTCGGAGGCATCCACAGCCACATTGATCGGTTTAGCCGATGCCGTGGCAGTTTCGCCTCCGGCTTGCGGCAGGTTGATCTGCAATTCGGAAAATTTGGCATAACTGGTGGTCACCATCATAAAAATCAGGATTACCAGCAGCACGTCTATCATCGGAATCAGATTGATTTCCGGTTCTTCGCGAATGCGACCACGCTGAAAATTCATTGTTTAACGGCCATAGCTGCCGCCCTTGATGATGAATCCGCTATGCCCGTTTCCCTCTCCCGCAAGCGGGCGAGGGGACGAGCGAATCGCTGCGCGAGTTTCATGCTAATCCTTGCGCTGGCCATGAACGATCTCTATTAACTTGATGGCCTGCTGCTCCATTTCGATGATTAGACTATCTACCTGGGCGCGGAAATGCCGGTAGAAAATCATGCTGGGAATCGCCACAATCAGGCCGAAAGCAGTGTTGTACAAAGCCACCGATATGCCGTGGGCGAGTGTCGCCGGGTTGTTGCCCATCGCAGTTTGCGAGCCAAAAATTTCGATCATCCCCACCACTGTGCCGAACAGCCCCAGCAAGGGGCTGATGGAAGCAATCGTGCCGAGGGTGGTCAAAAATCGTTCCAGTTCGTGCGTGACTTTGCGCCCCGCTTCTTCGATGGATTCCTTCATCATCTCGGGCGGGCTTTTAATATTCTTGAGCCCGGCAGCGAAGATACGCCCCAGCGGCGAGCTTTCGGCAAGCCTGGTCAGCATGCCGCTGCTGACACCACGTTGTTTCATCTCTTTGACGACTTCATCCAGCAAAGAGGGGGGAGATACGCGGTTCGCGCGCAAGAAAAAAATGCGTTCGACGATCAGGCCGACTGCTATGACGGATGCCAGAATCAAAAACCAGATCGGCCAACCGGCCGCTTCTACAATTGCAAACACGCGAATTCTCCAAATGTGTTTAAATAAAACAGGCTTTAAGTGAAGCTTTAAAAATTCAGAGTTCACCCAAATTCAAGGCGTGTAAAAATTGCGAGTACCCGCCACGCGGATTGATTATTTACCTCGCTTCGCGGCACTGCATACGGTTTGCATGTAAGCAAAAAATTTTTACACAACGCAACAGTTGGGATGAAATTTGGATTTTCAGAGGTTCCATTAAAATTTCAGGGCGCAACTGTAACGTGTCGCACTAACTTGAGCAATCATTTCTCTGGAGTTTCTCGGGAACCATCAGGATTTACTTCAGCTATATTTCACTAACTGGGTATTTGAAAAGGATATTTTTGTTTACTCACAAAATCTGTGGATAACTTTGTGGATGATTCATGGAAAGAGCCTTTTAACTTGGTGTGGCATAAGGGTTTTTGTTACTTTGCTTATTTTTTAATTATTAATTAATTTTATAAAAAACAATATGTTACCGTAAGTTGGTGATTTTGTTACGGGGCGTTATGGCAAGAGATGGCGGATTTCCTCGTTTTGTGGATTATTTGGAGATGTCAATATGTCTTTAGGCTTATTTTTAGAAGAAAAAAACCGTGTTTTGCGTGTCGCGGAACTCAACTTTGCAATCAAGCAGTTGCTGGAAAGCAACATCCCGTTATTGTGGGTGTGCGGGGAAATTTCAAATTTGGTGAAGGCGGCATCCGGTCACTGGTATTTCGCTCTGAAGGATGATCAGGCGCAGGTGCGTTGCGTGATGTTCCGCAACAAAAACCAGTTGTTGGTTAATCCGGTTGCCAATGGCCAGCAGGTTGAAGTTCTGGCTGCCGCCACCCTGTACGAGCAACGCGGCGATTTCCAGTTGACCGTCGAGCAGATGCGCCCGGCAGGGCAGGGCATACTGTATGAACAATTCGAGCGGCTGAAACAATTGCTGCAAAGCGAAGGCTTGTTCGCTGCCGAACGCAAACGTCCCTTGCCCGCCTTCCCGAAACGTATCGGTATCGTCTCCTCGCCGCAGGCCGCCGCGCTGCGCGACGTGCTGATCACCCTGAAGTTGCGTCTGCCGACCGCGCCGGTGCTGCTGTACCCCGCTCAGGTTCAGGGCGGCGGCAGCGCAGAGAAGATCGCCGCAGCCATACATCTCGCCAACCGGCGCGCGGAATGCGACGTGCTGATCGTGTGCCGGGGCGGCGGCAGCATCGAAGATCTATGGGCGTTCAACGAAGAAGTCGTGGCGCGCGCTATTGCCGCCAGCGAAATTCCCATCGTCAGCGGCATCGGCCACGAGACCGATTTCACCATCGCCGATTTCGTCGCCGACGAGCGTGCCCCGACCCCCACCGCTGCGGCACAGCGCGTCGTGCCGGATCGCCATGCATTGCTCAGAAGCCTGCGCGATGCAGCGCAACATCTGCAACGCGCGCAGCGCAGCCGCCTGCAAATCGCCATGCAGGCGTTGGATTATTTGCAGCGTCGTCTGGTACACCCAGCGCAACAGTTGCAACGCCAGACACAGCAGTTAAACCAGCTGCAGCAGCGCATGCAGCGCGCCTTTGCCTACCGCAAACAGCAGCAACACTGGCAGTGGCAATCGCTGGCGCAACGATTAATCAAGGCGGTGCGCGCAACGCAAGCGCAACGCACGGGGCAGGTGGCCAGCCTCGCGCAGCATTTGATCCTGCTTGATCCGAAACAGGTGCTGGCGCGGGGCTATAGCTTGGTGCAGGATGCCAGTGGTGGGGTTGTGTTGGATGCGGGGCGGTTGGTGGTCGGTGATGAGCTGAGGGTCACGTTTGCGAAGGGGTGGGTGAAGGGTGAGGTGAAAGAGAGCGGTGAATTATAAAAAAGTCCCCGACTACACAAGCGGGGCGGAAGCGTCGCGCAAATTTGAAGCACGCGATAGGAACGAATGTGCCGGTGCGTACCAATGAGAAATTGGAGAATAATCTGGAGTGCGCCGCATCCTTTTTTCAAGATCAGAACGTCAAGTATGTCGCGTAAATTTTTTAATGGCCGGGTCAAT
>CAIZNF010000334.1 GCA_903934275.1 uncultured Nitrosomonadales bacterium | reverse complement strand
TCGCGCTACCCTACACTACACAGAGCTTCCCGCGTCATGTATGGGGTTATATCTGTATTGAGTTAGACAACTCTGCCCCCACCTGTTGCAATGGCTGGGTGGGTGACTACAGACCACATCAAACACAGAATTGGTTTGGACAGATGAGCCCACTTATCACTGCATTTCCTCTCTTCCACTGAACATCGGCACCCTTGCCCATTTTCATCAAATTGTGGATCCGCGGGATGGAAATCCAGGAGAGTGGAAACTGTCCATCACAAATTTCGAACAGATCACAATTCACATCAAGCTCGATCATTTTAGTCTGCAATGAAGTACGCCCCATCCACGGTTCCAAACTGGATAACTGCCTTCCAACTAGTGATCCCTTAAGGTACTGATTCCAGCTTGAGTGGCCGAGCAGGAAAACAATGCCCGCTATGTTCGTAGTTCCGGGACCGCCGTCGATGACGAACGCATGTTTCGACTGGGTAAGCACTTCCACCACCACAAAGCCGTCAGGCGAGATATTGTTGTCCAGCCACCTAGAATCCAGGGCGAACCTCCGCTCGGGATCCGCATCAACCAATCCAATCAGTGCGATTTTCACGGACACTGGGTCGGCCACTAGCTGATTTGATGCACCAACAGGGACACAGTCATCAAGGTATACGACATCCAGACCTTCCCGTCCCTGTCGCAGACTGCCACCAACGAAAACTCTCCCTACACACAAAGCTTCCAAAACAGCCGTTTCAGCTTCTGCTGTGGGATAGGAAGACGCAGATAGCTGCTCCTTTGCGTGCGCTTGCGCAAGTTGGATTCTATCCTGATAAGTCAGTGACCTTTTTTCGAGCACCGTCATGGCCGCCTTGTTTCCCTGTTTTTTCTTTTGACGTAAAGTGATTACATACGCCAGTTCACGGTAAGCGGGATAGACCAGGCAGTTAAAACCGAAATCCAAAAATCGACGTAGTGGTTGGTTGTAGTAATCAAACAGTTCGCAACATTTTTTAATCTGTAAACATAAGGTCCGTCTTTGCTCATCAACGGAATGTGACTGACCCGCAGCAGTTGCTCCTGGGGCCGAGAGACGCGTCAGCTCGTCACTAAACCCACGAAGTGCGGATATCGACTCGGACTGGGAAGCGACTCCGTTTTTCACAAAAAGGTCAGGCGATTCAGAGCAAATCCTAACAAAAAACTCGATCAAAAAAAGCGCATGATTCCGTAGTAGCTCCCTGTCGTCGACCGTCAGGGTACTGAGATAAGCGAGTTGCTCGGGATTAGGGGCTAAAACTCCAGTAAATTTGCGCACATTTGCGTCTAACACACTGCCCCCAAAAGTGGACACACAGCATCTAGGGAATTCGGACACGGGAAGTTTTGAATACTGAAGATACAGCTTGCGTTCGTCCTCGCACGCAGGGGTGGTGATTCCAAACATATAACTGGCGTTTAAATCCACCACCTTCAACATGTCAGACGCCCATACGGCTGCTTGGTGATGGTACACGTCGCGGGACTCCAGATATTTGCCACGTGAATTTTCTGCCTTTCTAAAAATTCCCCCGAAAGAGTTTGTGTCCTTCGACAATGGAAAGTCTAACGCGAACGTTGTAGTTTCTTGTGCCATCAACGACGGCGCGCTATATCTGTTGTACACGCCTAGCATCCACTGGGGAGAAGTGTTACCTACATCAGCCCTAGTATCATCCATACCACCCTGAAACTGACACTTCAGCCAATTTGCACAGTTCTGCCGCGACGGAATGAACCAACCGCCAGCCCCCGGAAGGTTGGGCACACAACCTGGAATATTTCCGCCGGTCAAAGTTTGCGCCCACCCCAGCAACAAAGCATGATCAAATACAGCGATCTCAGCTCTGGACGCGAGGTTACGTGGAACACACAATTCCGCAAAATAGTACGCGGGCCCAGTCTTGGCCAGGGTAAGGACTTGATACGTCTGAATACGAAAAAAGAGACCCACATCAAAGTGCCCATATCCCCGGGCGAGCGCAGAAAATACTGCTAATGCCGGTAGAAGGGGCAACACCTGAGACGAGAGCGTAGTACCGACACTGACAGCAGGCAAAATAGTCGTGGTGATTTCAAAACTATCTTCAAAACTAGCTTGCCGATCTTGATCCTTCAAACTTCTCCACAAAGCGGAACCAGCACCGTCGTCATCGTCTCCACACACAAATGCCACGTGATCTTGCCCCAAACAACTCGCAACCTTTTCAATGTCTGCCTTACCATTCGACGAGCGAGCTTTGTCTAATTTACACGTGAGGGACTTCGTGTGCCGACTCGGAACTGATCGATCGTGAACGCCGTCCAAAAATGATTCGATGATGAGACGGACATTTAAGAGGGGTTCCTCAAGTCCACTCTCCGTAGTCCGCGATGGCACGTGAAACAAATCAAATTTTACACCGCTGGTCCCCTGCGAAATGCGGACGACCGTTGGTCCGACCGGACTAATCGCTAACGCCATCACCACGTCGGTGCAGTGTGACAGTAAAAAAGGTCGTAGCCACATCATTGACGCTGACACGGCCGCAGCTAAACCATCAGGAAGAGGCCCCTCTGACAAAACAAGAGTAGGGGGTGTCTCAACGGCAGCGGGTACCAGGCTGCCGGGACTGGGTAACGGATTGCTGCGCACAGAAGGAACCTGCGCTGATACGGCTGCTACTTGAGCACCTTCCTTCTCCACGTTCGCAAGCTGCAGTACTCGTTCTGAATTAGCCAAACTACGTCGCAGGTCTTCCAGATTCCGGTCGGTATCGGCATCAGGAGCATGCCCACCCGGCAGCACATCAACGGCATTAGGATTAGGATCCAATGACGAACCACCGCTAACAACCACCTCAAGCTCGCCAACTGCCGCAACCGAACCCATGGATGAGGCCGCGGCAACCGGGCCCATAGATTTGCCCGCCTGTACCTGTAATAACGCTGCATCCAAGGCCTTCTTGGCATCAGCTTTAGCGGCAGCTGCTTGCTCGACCTGTTGAGTTGCTCGCACCAGCGCCCGTGTGCGTTGTTCTTTTTCAGATTCTAACCTCGATTCCTCAGAAGCCTTGTGCTCCGCCAGAACCTTCCGGTCATCTTCTACCCTCCTGAGATATTGCTCCATGGTCTCTCGGACTTGTTCATTTAGCGCCTCATGCTGATGAATAACGAGTGGGTCAAAACAGCATTGGGTTTGAGTGTTAAAGAAATTCAAATAAAAACGCACCAGAATATTCCACGTGTCCGTACACTGCCGCGGAGTCATTACCCATGGCCGCGCCCGCAGGCCCTTCACAGTCTCGTGTGGAAGCAGAGCGATTCCATCTCGGATCAGCAAAACCATTTCCTTGAACGCACCTTTAATAAAAAGGAGGTCTTGGGTTCCGGTGGATCCTTTGTCACACAGCGTATTGATTTTAACCCATGTGGTTGGCGCACTCAGAAGCTGGATGGTCTTATCCGGATCGTGTAACATCAAGGAGCCCAATGCGTCGAGGTTGAGCATAACCGGTTGCAACATAAAAAACACTCGAGCGCATTCCGCTTCCTCCTTTAATGCATCACAAGATATGCAGGAAAATAATTTTAAGGGGTCCTGCAAATTTTTTAAATATAGCCGTAAAGTCTCGATCACTTCGCAATGCTGCTCTACGGCTTCTGCACCACCTGTGATCACACCAGACGCCTCTAGCAGATGACGGAAAACTGCTTTGAGGTGCGGATTGTCCCAAAGAAGAGCATGGGTCACAGGATCTGAAGCTGTGTTTCTACTACATACGTCCAAAAATGAAACAGCGTCCGCTAATGCTTCACGTGGAAACTGGCACAACTTATCCGGGTTCAAGTACAGGAATTCATAAACGGGAAAAAAAATCGAAGCGCTAGTGAACTTGGGAAGAAACCAATCTAACAACAGTTCAACCACATGCGTCGCGAGATGGATTTCACAATTCGAGTAGAGATCGTGGCCGGCCAATAAGGTCCAAAGAAGCTGGGGCACACGTGCTCGAGATCCCGCTGCGCCCTCATGTTTCACTCCACCTTCTATCTTCACAACGAATGACGAGGTCAAACACCCACCGCCACGACCTTCCCCCTTTTCATGTCGCATTTTCTTCTTCGCAATCGTTCCTGCTACTTTGCTTTTCCCCCGCTCCTGCCGTTTTTTTGTTTTGGTTACCCTGGTCCCTTCCCAATCACCAGCGGTAGCTGCATCTGTTTCATTGTCCGCTACGTCTGCAGTTTCCGGTTCGGATTCACCTGAGTCTGATGACGCGTATTTCTCAAAATCATGTGATTTTATGTCCTCATCGTAGACCCGAGTAACTCCATTCAAGCTAGCACGGGTAATTCTGTCACTACCTGCAAACTCTACGTCCATCTGCGTTGCGTCGTCCATCTTGGCGCGAACTTGCCGGCTTGCCGGCGTGGGCCGGACCGTTAAAAATGGAGCGGGCAGACGTACCGGTAGAGCGGCAACCGATCGAGGGCAGCGTTACCAGTTGCGAAATGGTGCAGACAGAAGCTGCGATCCGCGCTGTTGCCGCGATGCCGCTCAGAATTCCCAGTAACGAGCTCACATCCGCCTTCCGTGTGCTCCTGGCAGAAGGAAAAACCAACGCTACCACGCATCGACAATTAACTGAGAAAAAAAAAGATGATAAGTGGAAGCAAAACTATGGCGGCCACGCACCGCTCGTCACAAGTTCACTCGATAAAGGTGGCCATATATATAACCACACGGACTTTGCGTCAATGAAAAGGGTTCTTGCTGTCATCTTGATGATCTATGGGGGAATGGAAAAATTCAACCCACGGCGGCACTTGCTGGTCGATGCTGGTGCTGGAGAGGGCTGTGCTGTTGCGTACTTCAGTTGGTTTTTGGGCGTGGTAGCGTTTGGTCTAGAGGTGTCGCCCCAAATCTTTCTTGCGATCAAGACAAAGTTCGATGAAGTGCGGCGCCGGACTGGCAGAGAGAGCGCGTTTGGAAGGATGGCATTTGCCCTGGGAGACGCAACCACATTCGACCCACGCGGTATTACTCTGATATACGTGTATGACGGGCAGGCTAAGGCAGCATCCACGGTTGTTGATGAGCTGTCAAAGAACCTCGGGAGAGCGTGGGAACTTTTTGGCTATCACCGCTGGATGCTCTCGTCACCTACTGTAGAGGCGCTGGCTTCCAGTGCCCTCAGTCCGCCTGTGTTAAGGAAGTACATGCAGCAGCCCCCCATCGAGCGCCATTTGCCCTGGTTTCAACAGCCCAACGACTACGATTTGTCGGACGATCGTCTGTTTTTGTGTCCTCTGGGGCGTGTTTTAGAATACATCGAGGTACCCAACAATTCGTTCGGAAGTGGAAATCACCATACGTCAACATACGTGTGGTACCGGCCGGATTTAATAGTTTCCATGAGTACTTCAGACGCGCAACCGGCAGTGCCGATGGACAACAGGTTGCGAAGGTTGTACGATACAATCACTCAAAGTGAATGTCACCTTGCATTCGATGCATGATCAACGGACTGTCTCGATTCTAGCTACAGCTCGCTTCTAGCATGACCAAAGATGCATTCAATGCATTCGATGCACGCCATGTACATGTAGCTCGCTTCGAGCTGTCTACATGTACTAGTGTATGTAGGTTGCTAGCTATGCTACTACATGTACATGTAACCTAGCTACATGTGGGATACCCCTCTTCCCTCCCTAGTACTAGTACTCCTAGCATGTAGCTGTTGCTTCAACTTGCAGCTAGCTACTACCTACTCCTAGCATGTAGCTGTTGCTTCAACTTGCAGCTAGTTACTACCAACATGCACGCATGTCGGCCTACATACATAGACGTTTTGTACCCTTCCCTAGCTAGCTACTAGCAGTACTACTAGCATGTAGCTGTTGCTTCAACTTGCAGCTAGCTACTGCCTACATGCACGCATGTCGGCCCACATACATAGACGTTTTGTACCCTTCCCTAGCTAGCTACTAGCAGTACTACTAGCATGTAGCTGTTGCTTCAACTTGCAGCTAGCTACTACCTACATGCACGCATGTCGGCCTACATACATAGACGTTTTGTACATTGGCTGGCACCTGGCTGACACCTGGCTGGCACCTGGCTGGCACCTGGCTGACGCCTGGCTGGCACCTGGCTGGCACCTGGCTGGCACCTCGCTGGCACTGGCTGGCACCTGGCTGGCACATGGCTGGCACCTGGCTGGCGCCTGGCTGGCACCAGTGTGGACAGAGAAGTTTATTCGGGGCCGGAGCCGGGGCGCCGTCCTAAACTTCAAAGAAGAGCTTTGACCGAAGGCGGCAGGGAAATCTGTGAAGCATGAAAGGTGAGGGCTGAATGGTGCAGTCTACGTACAGCGCACTTACCGTGGTCACCCGTCCCCCCGCTGAAAAAAAGAAAACACAAGAAAACAAAATGTTGACCAGTGGACACAGAAGTTTATTCGGGGCCGGAGCCGGGGCGCCGTCCTAAACTTCAAAGAAGAGCATTCACCGACGGCGTCCCTCGCTCTCGACCGGGACGATTGGAACTGGGGAAGCTGCGGTTACTTTTCGCCAATCACAACCGATCATATCTGTCGCTTTTAAAGAAATGCGCCTAACCGGGTGGTTGCCGTCAACTCCTCGAAAAATTTCAAAATGGTAAACCACGTTGAACTCTGTTGTGTCCACACGTGTCTGAACGGTAAGGACCTCCCCGCAGGAAAGGTTCATGTAGGGCAACCACAAAATAATGTTGCGCCAATTGGTGTTGGCAGTTAGGCCATCGTTCACGTTGCTACTGCCATCAGATACACCAGCCGGACGCAGCATTCGAGGATCATCGCCGGACCCGCACGATAAATCGTACGGAAAGCCAGTGAACTTAGTAGAACCAAGGACTAAACCTGTATCAAAAGCAAACCAAATAAAAAATGCCAGGCAATTGCAGACGCAGTCTAGTTCGACACGCCACGAGGTGGTACGCGACTCCATGCTGTCCTGTCGTCGAGATGCGGCAGTAATAAACTCCAAGAGCGCTGGCTTTGGAAAAGTGCGCGTCTGCGCAAAATTTAGTTTCTGAACAGAGCAAAACCGGCCCGCGGAGTCAGCGAGCACATCTTTTCGCGCGAGATTTCCCCGTTGTCCCGAAATATCATATGCTTGCACGCAGGCAGGGTGCATGATCTGGCACGAAGGGAACAATTAGTACGGAGCGAGCAGCACGGGCTAGAACACTCACCGTAGCGTAACGATCGGGGCCCGGAGTATAGGTGATGACTGGAAACGACGCAGTAAGGTTGCGCATGACATATTCGTAGCCTTCAACTGTCGCTAATGAACCCAACAGTTCACAAACTGCACCCACGACGATGGCACCAGGGACGTCGTCAATAAAAATCTGGACTTGATTAACCACGCTTGGAGTGGTAGACAGTCCGGGGATGATATGCACTCTCCCTTTCATCATGGAATCACCCTCTACGGTTGTCGCTGCTATCGCGGCAGCCTTCACATTGCCTTCGATACAAATTATGACCATTTGTGAGATACGCTCCTTCTGTTCCGCAGTCAGGCGTACGGAAGCAGCCAGTAAGACGAGCATCTTTGTGAGGGTGAGAAACTGGCCACAGCCACTGAAAAAGCAAAACGGGTTTAATAAATAAACAACACCTCAGTACACCAGAATGTTGCTTACATCTCAATAACCACCAGTGGCCCTTCGGTATTCTCCAACAACCAAATAAAATAGGCTGTCAGCCCAATTTCGAAGGCAGTCACTCGGTGATGATCCTCGTGCATAGCCCGATAGACATTTTCCGAATATCCATTACAGAGAACTTGGTTATTCCAGTCGGAGGTCAAAACACCAATCGCGACCGATGCTAGCAAAAGTGTGCCAAGCACTTTCATTAATTTTGCCGGGCGGACAGAGCGCCCCCACTCGTACATCAAATCTGCGGCATCTGAGTCTGCCCGTCGTTTGCCGGGTGCCTCTTCCATCCCACAGTTCCACGCGCCCTGAAAAATTGTCGGCTTTGGAAAAAGGAATAAGGAGTTGGAAACCGCTATTGCGCAGGAAATATGAGCCCACTCACAAAAACGACCAAAAAGTAGCCACGCCAGCCACTTTGGCGTGGTTTTACAAGCTTTGACCAAGTCTATGTTCTGGAACGCGGAAGTGAAATTTTTCGGACAGAAAAAAACTTGGATATCCAGCGGTCAGAAGGCGAACTTCTGAGTCCACGATTTTGGGTTTTTGCTTGTTTCTGCTGGGCTGCGGCTGACAGCAGGGAAGGCCACATCAATGAGGCCTGTGTTCTGCACGAAAAGCTGCAGGAAAAACATTTTAATTAATTTAAGCATTGGTACTCTCGCTCCAGACGCTGGGGCTGATTGAAGCAGCGAGTGTGTGCGGAGCTTGCGGGGGTGGTATGTTCAGCCGCGAGGCGTGGGTGCAAAGTCATTGGCCTCGAAACGCTGATTTTATGCGTACTAGTCGGTGCCTAGACCAATTTTTACTTGAGCTTAGGGTTAGGGTCTTCTGGGCCCGGGCATCCATCCGCTGCATGTGGGCTGCTTTGTCTTCCGCCGCAATTATCTCCGCCAAACGATTTCCGGCCCCCCTTACCACATGAGGGCAAGTGGCTGGCTGCGTGCGTGAGGGAGCCAGTGCGTTCCACAAGGCCAACTGCCCCGTGTCCCGTGTGTTTATATGTAGGTACGTAGGTACATGTACAGCCAGGTACAGCCAGCCATGGTCATTGAGACTAGTCGGCCATTGAGACTAGTCGGTAGTAGTACCAGCCATGGGTGATCATATTGGCGCCAGCTACGATCTACATGTAATACATGTAGCTAGAGGAAGGGACCCCATGAGGCCCCCAGCGCACTTGTAGCTAGTGGTAGCTACGCACTTGCCATACGCACAGCCACTACCCTGTGTGTTTACATGAATGTACAGAACATGCGTACGTTCCGCAGCTTGGCTTAGGGCTATGCGAATACTCACACGACATGTGTATAAAATGGTACAGTGTTTTCAGGCTAGACCAATTTTTACTTGAGCTTCTGGGCCCGGGCCTCCATCCGCTGCATGTGGGCTGCTTTGTCTCCCGCCGCAATTATCTCCGCCAAACGATCTCCGGCCAGCTCCCTCCGCGCTTGACAAGTGCGGGCCGATAAAGTTTGATGTTTCAACAAAGCCTTTTTATCCGAGAAAACAGTCCCACACGTGCCGCACGAGGCTGCTTGCGGGTGAAATTTGATCGTATTGCGTGCGGCTCTGCGGCGCTGCTGGTTGTGCTCCAGGCTCCCATTCGGCTGCGGCATTTCCGAGCCATTGTCGCTTGCGTTAGAGAAGTCGTCGGCGTCGATATCATGGCTGCTGGGCATGGGCTCATAGCCGCCGGCCAGCGGCTCGGTCTGCAACCTCTCACTCATGAGCGGGAGAACACTCGAAGCGGCAGCCACAACTCTCTGGGTTACCATCGTCTCAGACGGAGCGGCGGCGTTGTTCCGGGTCTCTACTAGGGCGTGCGCAGCGCCACTGACAGACCGACGCACAGCTGCTAAAGCAGTAGCGCCACGGACCTGCTCTTGTTGATGGTGGACATAGTTTGCGAGTGAGGTTGAGGATAAGTGACTGACAAGGTCTGCGAACGCATGCGAAGCGCCTCCAGTGCTCAGTCCTCCGGCAGCGTCCTCCACCAAAACATCTGCAATGTGCGAAGATTGGGCGCGCCGCACGAATCGAGGCGCCACGCCCGTGCGCTGCTTGAGCTGGACAAACAGCGAGCTGCGGTTTATGGGGCCCTCGCCGTTGTAAGCCAGAAGTACGTGGCCCGAATCGGGAGCCCCACTGAGCATCAGACTTCGGAGGCCTACCTTTGACAGGTGCGCAGCCGCCAGCGGTGACAACGACTTCAACGCCGGCCAGGGTTCGGCCGACGGCATGCCAAGCACAGTTTTACCAAGCCACATACCAAAATGGACCACACACTCCGGGTCAACAACTTTGTAGCAACCGTGTGGTTGTGCAGGACCGCTGCCGGAGAGCGGTGATGCATGTCGCAGATGGCGATTCTGGTGGCCTTTGCCGCCCCATTCATCGATATCGATCTGGTGAAGCGTGCCTCCAGTGTCTTTACGCGCACGAACATCTCGCACAAGATAGCTGGCCAAATTGACCGGCCGGGCCGAACCATTTTGAGTCGACAACTCTGTCACCATGTCGTTTTCAAACTCCCAAACTGCCGTTCGCGTGCCAGCAGTCGCCCGCCCATCAGAGTTCACGGTGGTCAAAAGGCGCGCGAGGGACGAGGCTGTGACACCAGCTTGATTGGCCCAGACTTCTGGCCACGGCTTCATCTGGGCCGTCCGTGCCTTTCGAGCGTCTAACGTCGACAACGAGCGCAAATGTCCTTGCTTCAGAAACGCTGAGTCGGCAACAAATGCGTGCGTGAGCAAAGAACACGCGATGTACTTGGAACAAACACTGAACATACCGATTCCCCCCTTGAGTCGAGCGAGGCCAGCGGCGGCAATTCCCTTCTCGACGCTAATTCCTCGGCACGCATAGGCGAATCGGAATGCCAACACGACGTGACACAGTCTGGCCGTCCTGCTTCCAATCGAACATTCTGCTACATAATCACGTTTTTCTGCGGCGCCGTTGCTTTGCAGGCCCACCAGGTTTAATAGCGCCGAAGCACTGCAAAACATTGCAAGGTTTCCGGTGGACAACAATGCAGAGGCAATAGCTGCCAACGCATCAAGAGCATATCTTTCTGAATAGCCGGTCACGACATTCAGCTCCCGATTAAGTTTTGATCCGTGGCCCAGAGCCCAAAAAGAGAAATCCCTCACAAAACGTGTAGAGGCAGTCTTGAACGTCTGATCAACCCAGTGCTCGGAGAGTGCTGCTTTTCTCAGCCAGTGTTGCATGCCCTTTTTGAAAATGGCCCCATCCATAAGCGCGAGGTCTTCACGGCTAAACCCAGGCGAAAATTTGTCCATCAGGTCAGCGTCCTCATGGATAAGGATAATAGATCTTTCTACGTCGTCCCCAGCAAACCTGTCGTTTGGACGTCAGCGGAAGTTTGATTTGCAAAGAACAAAGATGTATTACCTACCTCAGCACAGACCCCATTGGGTTGTGATGGAATCCGTCCATAGAGCATTGCAAAGCGACTCGAAAACTGCAACGACCAACAGTTTGCAATTCTTCAATCTGTTGACGGATTGCAACGTTGGCCGTGTAGCTGGACCCCAAAGAGCTTAACGCCACCAATAGGTCTTCGTCTGCGTCGACAGCTTCGCCAACAAAGTCCCTGACGTTGCCGATATCATCATCATCTTCACTGGCCGCAGAGAGAAGGGGGCAGTCGGAGTCGGACACCAGGGAGCCACAGTCGCTGAACTCTTCTTCTTCTGTCATACTGCGAGTGGTTGGGTTACTGACCACGGTCAAAAGTCCTCTCTGGGGTTAGTGAAGCCGGAACAGAGATTAATTTGTGCACTCCAACTGCCAAACCGCTCTTTTTGGATCTTAACCGACCACTCTGAACCACCTTTTGAGAATTTTTAACTGGAAAAAAACGCGTTGGCATAAGGTTAGGGTGTTGGGTTAGGTAAAATAAAAAAATTAAAAGGTTTGATCGGGGTCATTGCTGTCAGAAAATATATATATATCACAACACATGCTCAGAAAAATGAACATGATTTTTTTCCTAATTATATTCATATATTCCACCCTTTTCGTGGTCGGTTTCACGTTCTGGGTTAATGCCTCGCGGTCATCCACAAAATACTTATGAAGGAGATCCTGGGATTGAAGGGATCTATGACATATTGCTAAAAACGATGCCTGGGCGGGTATGGAATCAAACAGAGAAAAAGTGGGAGGCGAAGCCCCGGAAACTGCTGGAAAAAATTGTACGTGCATACTATCGTACCGGTTCCGGAAGCGACAAGTCAGCAGAGGCCGTCGAAAATGCTCTTCAAGCATACATTAAGCGGATTAGGAGAAGGATTGAGTCGCATGCCGCCAACGTTGCCGGTAACTCCGCCGCCAGCTCCGCCTCCTCCTCGTTGTCCTCCTCCTCCCCCGGGGCGAACACGAAGCGCCAGCGCAAGCCGGAAATGGAGGCGAAACAGGCGAAGCGGCGGGCGAACCTATCGCGCGAGGTATGGTTGCAGCCAACCTACGCCTTCAGCATCCTAACCTGTGTCGTCCTCCCTCTCCTCCCTCTC
>CAIZNF010000333.1 GCA_903934275.1 uncultured Nitrosomonadales bacterium | reverse complement strand
AGTTCGCGACCATGCACTTGATATCGGCTACGAAAAGACAGGGTTTGGGGCCGCTTTGGGCATCTATCACGCAAGCATATAAGGCCGCTAATTGCAAGATGTCAACTCCCGTCTTGACTCGTTTGTTGCTGGAGGCAGTTCAGTTTCAAAGTCCCAAGCGCTCAGGCATGTACCGCCCTAAATTGCGATATGCCCATCAGGGCGGTATGAATCCGCCCGTGATTATTATTCACGGCAATTCGTTGGAGCACGTGACTGATGCGTATAAGCGTTTTCTGGAAGGACGTTTTCGCAAGGAATTTGACTTGGTCGGTACACCAATGCGAATTGAATTTAAAACCTCAAGTAACCCTTACGCTGACAAAGCAGCCGCTTAGCGGACCTGGCGCTAGAGTGCCGTTAACTTTATTGTGGGTTTACGTGCGCCAAGCCTGATGCCGCACTTTGCTGTGGTATCGTCACCGCTTCTTAATTTTCACAACACGGAGAATATCGTGAATAACAAAGGCCAATTACTTCAAGACCCTTTTCTCAACGCTTTGCGTCGGGAGCATGTGCCGGTCTCCGTTTATCTTGTTAACGGGATCAAACTGCAAGGGCAGATCGAATCGTTTGACCAGTATGTCGTATTGCTTCGCAATACGGTAACACAAATGGTTTACAAGCACGCCATCTCGACCATCGTGCCAGGCCGGGCGGTGAATTTCTCCACTGGTGACGGTGACGAGCCTGCAGCAGCATGATCGTCAGTCAGCCCCAACTATTCTGGTTGGGGTTGATTTTGGAATACCCAATTTCGACGGTGAACTCGAAGAATTGGGATTGTTGGCGCAGACCGCTGGTTTAAATCCAGTCGCCCGCATCACTTGCAAACGCAAGGCGCCCGATGCGGCCTTGTTTGTGGGCAGTGGCAAGGCCGATGAAATCAAAATGCTTGCAGCTCAGCTAGGTGCCGTTGAGGTCCTTTTTGATCAAAGTCTCAGTCCAGCGCAACAACGCAACCTTGAGCGGCATCTTGAACTCCCCGTCAATGACCGCACGCTTTTAATACTTGAAATTTTCGGTCAAAGAGCGCGCAGCCATGAAGGCAAGTTGCAAGTTGAGCTTGCCCGCATGCAGTACCTGAGTACGCGGCTCGTTCGCCGCTGGTCTCATCTGGAACGCCAAAGCGGCGGCATCGGTATGCGAGGTGGCCCGGGGGAATCGCAGATCGAGCTTGATCGCCGGATGATTGGCGACAACATCAAAAAGATCAAAGAGCGCCTGCTCAAAGTCAAACGGCAACGGCAGACGCAGCGGCGTCAGCGCGAACGGCGTGATGCGTTCAATATTTCCCTGGTCGGCTACACCAACGCGGGTAAGTCCACGCTGTTCAATGCACTGGTCAAAGCCAAAGCCTATGCGGCTAATCAGCTGTTTGCAACTCTGGATACCACCACCCGGCAACTTTATCTGGGCGAGGCGGGACGTTCGGTTTCTCTGTCCGACACGGTTGGCTTTATTCGTGATTTGCCACACGGCTTGATCGATGCATTTCAGGCAACCCTGCAAGAAGCGGTGGATGCGGATTTACTGCTGCACGTGGTAGATGCTGCCAGTCCCAATTTTATGGAACAGATTGCCGAGGTACAGCGGGTGCTGCGCGAAATTGGTGCGGCCGACATTGCACAGGTGCTGGTGTTTAATAAACTCGATGCCCTGGACATTGGGCATCGCCCCCTGCAGCTGGAAGATACCTTTGATCTGGCTGGCGT
>CAIZNF010000332.1 GCA_903934275.1 uncultured Nitrosomonadales bacterium | reverse complement strand
TGGCCTTGCGTACCTCATCCGACAACCATGCGGCACGGTCGGCCAGTTGCTTGTGGCTCTTGCGTAGCGCTAACATGTTCCTGGCACGAGCCAGGAATTCGGCATTATCCAGGGGCTTATTAAGAAAATCGGTTACCCCACTGGCCAGCGCGTTGATGCGCACCGAAGATTCATTGTTCGCGGTCACCATCAGCAGTGGTATATCCTCGTAGCCCGGTATGTTGCGGAATTGCTTGCTGAACTCGATACCGTCCATCTCCGGCATCATGTAATCCACGATTATCAAATCAGGTTCGTTGCTCTGACACCAATCGATAGCTTTCATCGGTTCAGTAAAGCTGATCGCCTCGCTATCAGGCAGTTTTTTTATAAGATGCTGCAACAACGTAATGTTTAATTGCGCATCATCAATGATCACTATTTTCATGGCATCCTCATATATCTTCAGCAGGTTTGCTCATCCTCAAGATGCACCCTGTTTTGAATCCGCGTGGGCACAAAGGCGCGCCCACCCTGACAAGCTGGATCAATTTTTTGCTGTCTATTTTTGTGGCTTTTGTGTGTTTCGTGGACTACGCTTTTTCTGTATATATTCTGACCTCGATGACTTGAGGAGGCCTCGAATTATCCGATGGATTGCAGCACCTCAAGCAGCACCTTCTTCTTGATCGGTTTGGTGAGGTGTCCGTTGCACCCGGCATCCATGCTGCGCTGTTCATCTTCCTTGAGCGCGTTGGCAGTCAGGGCAAGGATCCTGGTTGGTGTGCGTCCTTCCTCTGCTTCGATGCGGCGGATTTCAGCAGTGGCCTCGTACCCGCCCATTTTCGGCATCTGCACATCCATCAACACCACGTCGTAGCGGTTTGCGCGGAATTTTTCAAGCGCAACCAGTCCGTCCCCAGCCACGTCGAGTCGGTGAGTTGTCTGTTTGAGAAACGTCTCAACCATCAATACATTGCCACGATTGTCTTCCGCCAGCAGGATGTGCAGCCCGTCACGTGACGCTGTCGAAGCCAATGGGCTGGTTACCACCTTCTGTTCTACGGGTCGTGTGGCTGGCGGCAGGCATGCGGTGAAGTGGAAAGTAGAGCCCTTCCCTTCCTGGCTGTCCACCCAGATTCCACCCCCCATCAGGCTGACCAGGCGGCGGGTAATAGTCAGTCCCAGACCGGTGCCGCCATATTTGCGCGTGGTACTGCTGTCCGCCTGGGAAAAGGCTTCGAAGATGCTTTCCTGTTTCTCGACAGGGATGCCGATGCCGGTGTCGGTCACGGAGAACTGCAACAGGTTCGGATGTTTATTGACGATGCGATTATCGTCGGGGCTGCCGTCGCCCAGACTGCCATCGACGAGTCGCACGCCGATCACGATGACACCCGAGGTGGAAAATTTGATCGCATTGCCTACCAAGTTGGTCAGGCATTGCTTGAGCCGCCTGGCATCACCGTGGACAAACTCGGAGACACCGTGCTCGATGTGTAATGCCAGTTCCAGCCCCTTATCCCGGGCGCGGATGGCATGCAGGTCAACCAGTTCGTTGAGTGTTTTCTCGAGCAAAAAATCCTCTTTGTCCAATTCCAGTTGATTGGCCTCGACTTTTGACATGTCAAGAATGTCATTGATCAGTTCAAGCAGGTTGTTGCCGGCGTTCTGAAAAATGCCCACATATCTGAGCTGTTCGGGGCTAAGTTCAGTCTCGGCCAGTATCTCCGCCATGCCGAGAATGGCATTCATGGGGGTGCGGATTTCGTGGCTCATGTTGGCGAGGAATTCACTTTTCGCCAGGCTGGCGGCCTCGGCATCGTGTCTGGCCTGATGCAGTGCGGCCTCGGTCTGCTTCAGATTGGTAATGTCGTAGAACCAACCCAGGATTGCATTTTCGCCCTGATATTGCATCGGCATGTATGAGGCCAGCACCCACACCGTTGATCCACCCGGGATATGCAACTCGATCTGGCGATTGATTATGGTATCCCCACGGCCCAGCTCATCGAGTATCTCCTCGTAATCTTTGGCTTGGGCGTAATACCTTTTTGGATTATCACCCATCGCTTCAGGATTCTTGATCAACTCGGCGTAACTCGGATTATAAAACATCACTTTCTTGCCGCGATTGATGGCGATT
This sequence comes from uncultured Nitrosomonadales bacterium, assembly GCA_903934275.1. Classification (GTDB taxonomy): domain Bacteria; phylum Pseudomonadota; class Gammaproteobacteria; order Burkholderiales; family Gallionellaceae; genus Gallionella. The sequence goes on along the minus strand of CAIZNF010000332.1, from coordinate 2,029 downwards.
CGGACGGCGATTGGACTCATGTTAAGCACATTGAGCAGGCGCTGCTCGCTTTCCATCAACTGCTTTTCGTTCTGCTTGCGGGTACGCAAAAGAATGAAGCGCATCCTGAGGAGCAAAAAGACTCCCGCACCGGCAATACCAAGCAACAGGAACAGTTTCAGCCGATCCAGAGCCGCCTCAATGGCCGCAGGAATTGGCTTAAAGACATAGACTTTTGTCCCTTTTTCTTTCAGTGATCTTTCGGTCAGTACAAAGGGCAAATTTTCATTATCAAAATGATGCAGCGATGCACTCCACCGGCTAGGCCAGGGATTTATGGATAGAGCCGGAAAATCCTCCCGCTTGTAGCGCGCTGTCCGCTCTGCTTTGGAAAGCCCGGCAACGGTGGCGCCGGGAATCGAACGCATTTCAAATCTCGCGTTACTGGCAAGGATAATCACGCCATACTCGTCTGCAACAAAAGCATCCGCCTGATTGATCAGATACGACAGAGAGGGCAGGTTCGCTTTTGCAGCCACCACGCCCACGATGCGCCCTTCGAAGAGAACTGGCGCACTGAAGAACAAGCCGGGGATATTAGTCTTTTTCCCCATGGCATATTGATACCCATTGCTCCCGGTCATAGCCTCCCGAAAATACTCCCGACTGGCATAATTTGACCCGACAAAGCTTTCCGGCTTGCCAGCATTGCTTGAGGCAACGCAATCCCCAGCCACATTCATGATAAATATGACATCCTCTCTCATCGCGGTACCCACCAGAGCCAAATAGCGGTTTACCGCTTTAAGCTTTGCATCCTCGGACCATACTTTTTTCCGCTGTTCGTCTGCCAACGGTGACGGGCGTGCATCTGTACCAAAACGGGATAAAGCACTCATGACACCCGCGTCTCCCGCAACTACCGTTGGAATGCCGTGCAAATCTTCGAGATTGATGGCGAAGCCTTTGGAAATGTTTGCGGCTTGCAGGTTGATGGTAGTGGTTTCTTCTTGGATGTGTGCGCTGACGAGTGAATCCAGAATGTGATCCGTGGCAAACCATGATACGACCAGCCAGAGCAGGAACGCGATGCTCCAGGCACCCCATAAAACGGGCTTGGATCCGGGTAGTGTCTGATGATTTTTCATATTTATGGCTTCGGGTTATGCGCTCGGCATCCTAACGGGCATGGCGAGTGCCACCCCTGATAATGAAACTCGCCACACCCGCTTCCCCCTCCCTATCCCTCCCCCGGAGGGATAACCAGCGACTTGGCTGCGGTTGTTTGCAGCCTAGTCGAATGGCTAGTTGTTTCACCCAGAGGGGGCAAACGAATCGCTGCGCGAGTTTCACGTTAAGCCTTAAACCGGCTGACCGCAGACAAGATTTCAACGCGGTGCGCGCGCGTATCCTTTCCATATCGATGCTACATTGCAGGCCACGTAAACGGGGGGTGTTGCCGTATTTAGATATTAGCTGTTCGACATATTCAATCCTCCTCCGCTCGAATTCGTCCGGTGCAAATTTAGCCAGTGTTGCCCATTCATCAAAATCAAATATGTCAGTATTCATAGTGTCGCCTCACCGCCTCCTACATGGCATCCACGTCAGCTTGGAGCACCTCACACGCTTTACTCTGCGTTCTCTACACTTTGAACACCTCCACCGCGCCCCTTACCTGCGCGGCCTTACTTTCCAGCGCATTCGCAAGCACCAGCAAACTTTGCGCCGCACCTGCATTTTCTTCCGACATGGCCGCAATGTGCTCGGTGCTATTCGCCAACTCGTTGGCTGCCGCATTCTGCTCGGACAGCGACGCAGAAATATCGTCAATCATTTTCGCTACTTCGCCAAAACTTTGCTGGATGCCGATAATTGAGCTTTGCGCGGTCTCGGCATCCGTCACACCTTCACGGGTCGTTTCCACCACTTTGCCCATGCTGCTCAGCGCGTGATTGGCCACTTCGGCAATTTTTGCGGACATCTGGTTGATTTCTTTTGTGGCATTGGCGGTGCGCTCGGCGAGCTTGCGAACTTCGTCCGCCACCAC
>CAIZNF010000331.1 GCA_903934275.1 uncultured Nitrosomonadales bacterium | reverse complement strand
GTTTTAGCACAAAATTTTCGGAACATAACCTTTTCCTTCCAATAGGGATTTCATTTTATACATTTCAATCGATAAGTTATCTTGTTTAATGTTGGGCACGCTACGCTTTGCCCAACCTACGAGAAGACAGAATCATTTCTTCTGACCCGCACAGCTTGGGATTATAGCAAACCATAAGCATTTCTTATGATATTGATAAAAACAATTTACTATCGTTTATATATTGTTACACCTATAGTGGCAACCGTTGCAAGTTAAACCAATCGTTCACACAGGAGAATAAGTCATGGACCAATCGAATCGTTATGCGGATCTGAGTCTGAAGGAAGAGGATCTGATCAAGGGAGGCAACCATATTCTGGTCGCCTACACCATGGAACCTGCTGCGGGCACCGGATATCTGGAAGCGGCGGCGCATATCGCGGCGGAATCTTCCACCGGCACCAACGTCGAGGTATGCACGACCGATGATTTTACCAAGGGCGTGGACGCGCTGGTGTACTTTATCGACGAGGCCAAGGGCATCATGAAGGTCGCTTATCCGAACGACCTGTTCGACCGCAACGTCACCGATGGCCGAGTGATGATCGTATCTTTTTTGACCCTGTGTGTCGGCAACAATCAGGGCATGGGTGATATCGCGAATCTGCAAATGCAGGATTTCTACGTGCCGCCGCGCATGCTGCAATTGTTCGACGGCCCGGCCAAGGATATTTCCGATTTGTGGCGCATTCTCGGTCGCCCGGTCAAGGATGGCGGCTATATCTCCGGTACCATCATTAAACCAAAACTGGGCCTGCGTCCCGAGCCGTTCGCCAAGGCGGCTTACCAGTTCTGGCTGGGCGGCGACTTCATCAAGAACGATGAACCGCAAGGCAATCAGGTGTTCTGCCCGATGAAAAAGGTCATTCCGCTGGTGTACGACTCGCTGAAGCGCGCGCAGGATGAGACCGGGCAGGCCAAGCTGTTCTCCGCCAACATCACCGCTGACGACCACTATGAAATGTGTGCGCGCGCCGACTTCATCCTTGAAACCTTTGGCCCGGATGCGGACAAAGTAGCGTTTCTAGTGGATGGTTACGTCGGTGGCCCCGGCATGGTGACCACGGCGCGTCGCCAATACCCGAGCCAATATCTGCATTACCATCGTGCCGGGCACGGCGCTGTCACTTCGCCATCCTCCAAGCGCGGCTATACGGCGTTTGTGTTGGCCAAGATGTCGCGTTTGCAAGGCGCTTCCGGCATCCACGTCGGCACCATGGGCTACGGCAAGATGGAAGGCGGCAAGGATGACCGCATCATCGCCTATATGATCGAACGCGATAGCTGCATGGGCCCGTTCTACCACCAGGAATGGTATGGCATGAAGCCGACCACACCGATCATTTCCGGCGGCATGAACGCGTTGCGTCTGCCCGGATTCTTTGAAAACCTCGGCCACGGCAACGTAATCAACACCGCGGGCGGCGGCGCATACGGCCATATCGATTCCCCAGCGGCAGGAGCGGTCTCGCTGCGTCAGGCTTACGAATGCTGGAAATCCGGTTCCGACCCGATCCAGTACGCGAAGGAACACAAGGAATTTGCGCGCGCGTTTGAGTCGTTCCCGAAAGATGCGGACAAGATATTCCCCGGTTGGCGCGAAAAACTAGGCATGCACAAGTAAATTGGATGCAGGCAAGCCCGTCCTGAGTATCATCGAAGGGTGGTAATAACACGCCTCCGCTTGGGGGCGTTTTCGTTTGTAGGGAGACAGTTATGACCGACAAAGACCAATACAAAGTAAAAAAAGAACCGTTCTATCAGGCGCAGAGTGATGAAGTTGCGCTCTATGAAGCCGCCTATTCGGCGCGCCTGCCGGTGATGATCAAAGGCCCGACCGGTTGCGGCAAATCGCGCTTCGTCGAGTATATGGCGTGGAAACTGGGCAAGCCGCTGATCACCGTGGCGTGTAACGAAGACATGACCGCCAGCGATCTGGTCGGGCGTTACCTTCTCGATGCCAACGGTACGCGCTGGCTGGATGGCCCGCTGACCACAGCCGCGCGTATCGGGGCGATTTGCTACCTCGACGAAATTGTCGAGGCGCGCCAGGACACCACCGTGGTGATCCACCCGCTGACCGACCATCGGCGAACGCTGCCGTTGGACAAGAAAGGTGAACTGCTCGAAGCACACCCCGATTTCCAGATGGTGATTTCCTACAACCCCGGTTACCAAAGTTTGTTGAAGGACTTGAAGCAATCCACCAAGCAGCGTTTCACCGCATTTGATTTCGCTTATCCGCCAGCCGATGTCGAGGCGCAGATACTCGGCAAGGAAACCGGCATCGAAGCCGAATTATCCGCACAGCTGGTGAAGATCGGCCAGGCGGCGCGCAACCTGAAAGGGCACGGGCTGGACGAGGGAATTTCCACGCGCCTGCTGGTGTATGCGGCCACGCTGATCAAGGGCGGCGTCCCACCGCGTGCCGCATGCCGCATGGCGCTGGTGCGCCCGATCACCGACGATGCGGACATCCGCGACACGCTGGATCATGCGATTGATGCGGTGTTCGGGTAGGTGCGGATTTATCCGCACTGCACTATTCAGGCAGCAATAATTGTGCGAATGAATTCGCACCTACGCAGATTGTACCCCACGTTTTTTGCTCACAGCTGGCTGAAAAAACTATGGAAACCGTAACCATCCCCGCCGAACTCGAAGCCTACTGGAAGCAGCTTGACTGCGGCTTTCCGCGCGTCGAGCCGGTGTTTGCCGAGTGCATGCGCGCTGCGCTGGCGACGCTTTCCCAGCAGGGTGTGGAGGCCTACATCGAGCATGCGCGCTTCCTCGGCAAGATGGGGCGCGGTGCGGAGCCGATCCTGATCTTTCTGGAAAAGTGGCCGGTGGTCGCCAGGGCGTTGGGCGAAGATGCGCTGTCCGCCGTCATGGAATGCATCCGCAGAATGTGGAAGTCGCCCAACGGCAATGCCATCACGCCGTTCCTGCAGTCCTTGCCAGTCACCGCGCGGCGCTTGCAATCACAAGAGCAGTTGCGCGCCTATCTGGACATCGTGCTGGATTTCATGGAGTGTACCACCGGCTCGATCCACGGTATCCAGCAGACTTTTCCCAGCCCGGGGCTGCCGGAATTTTTCAGGAAGACTCCGCTGTTGCTCGGCCAGCTCTCCCTGTCCGGGCTGAAAAGCTGGGTGGAATACGGCGTGCGCTATTACAAGGATCACCCGGACCGGCAGATCGATTACTTCAGCCTGCAATCGGCGGACAGCCGCGCGGTGTTGCAGCGCGAGCGGCACGGCACATTGCTGGTGGACAACGAGCGTAAGCTGGACATGTATTTGCGCGGGCTGTGGCACGACGAAGACCAACTGACTCCCTACTCAAGCGCGTTCGATGAACTGCGCCAGCCGATTCCGTATTACGACAAGCTCGGCATCCGCCTGCCGGATGTGTATGACGATTTCATTCTCTCCTCTCCCTCCGGTCATGTAACCGTTCACACTGACCATTCGACTGCGCTCAGGACTAAAGGCGTTGTCGAAGGGCTATGTGGTTCGACAGGCTCACCACGAATGGTTGAGCGAGTTCTGGGTATCGACCGCTACCGCGCGGTGCTGGCACATATTGCCGGACACCGCCGCTGGACAACGGCGATCTTTGCCGACAACTTCAGTCCGTTTCAGCGCATGGCGGCGGAGTTTCTGGAGGACAGTCGCGTAGAATATCTGGCGATGCGCGAGTACCCCGGCCTGCGCCGCATCTTCGCGGCGTTGCACCCCATCCCCGCCGAAGATACTTGCGACCCCGAGCTGGAATCCGGCGTGCGCCATCGTCTGGCGATGCTGTCGCGCGCCATCCTCGACCTGCAGCATCCGTACAAAAACCCGCATATCGTCGAATTCGCGCAGCGCTTCCACAACCTGATGCAGTGCGGCGAATCGAGCACGCCGGAGATGGCAGGCTTGGCGGTTTCTTTCGTCGCGAAAACGCGCCGCCAGAGCGATCAACTGCCAAAAATCCACTTCAAAGATACGGTGGTGAACTACCGCGACGACAACCGCCAGATGTGGAAATTCATCGAGGAGGGCGACGAGGAGGAGGCGTTCGACGAGCCGCGCAAGATTGAGCCGGGCGAGGAAATCAAGGGGCTTCCGCCGCGCCATTACCACGAGTGGGATTACCTCAACCAGAGCTACCGCCCGGACTGGGTGAGCGTGTACGAGGCCTTGCATCCGCCCGGCAATGCGGCAGACATCGACGGGCTGCTGGCCAAGCATGGCGCTTTGGCCAAGCGTTTAAAGAAAATGCTCGACTTGATCAAACCGCAGGAAAAGATGCGCATCCGTTATCAGGAGGAAGGCAACGAGCTGGATCTGGATGTCGCGCTGCGTTCGCTGATCGACTACAAGAGCGGTGCGACACCCGACCCGCGCATCAACATGAGCCACAAGACCAGCGGGCGCAATATTGCGGTGATGTTGCTGCTGGACTTATCGGAATCGCTCAACGAGAAGGCTGCGGGCTGCGATCAGACCATCTTGGAATTGAGCCGGGAAGCGGTATCGCTGCTGGCCTGGTCAATCGAGAAGCTGGGCGATCCATTCGCGATTGCCGGTTTTCATTCCAATACACGCCATGACGTGCGCTACCTGCATATCAAAGGCTACAGCGAAAACTGGGACGATCGGGTGAAGGGCAGGCTGGCGGCGATGGAAGCCAGTTACTCCACGCGCATGGGGGCGGCGATGCGCCATGCCGCGCACTATCTGGAAAAGCAGCAGGCTGATAAAAAACTGATGCTGATTTTGACCGACGGCGAGCCGTCGGACGTGGACAGCAAGGACGGGCGCATGCTGATCGAAGATGCGCGGCAGGCGGTAACGGAACTGGATCAGCAGGGTATCTATACCTATTGCATCAACCTCGACCCCAAGGCCGATAAATACGTCGCGGATATCTTCGGCAAGCAATACACCATCATCGACCGGGTGGCGCAGTTGCCGGAACGGTTGCCGCAGCTGTTCATTTCGTTGACCAAATAGCCGTATAGAGCAATGCAGAAAAGCGGTAAAATCGCATAAAATGAAAATCTAAAAAAGGAAAAATCATGAGCAAAAGTTTGATCCAGTTCATCATCGAAGAGCAGCGCGCCATTCCGGGCGCAAGCGGCGATTTCACGGGGCTGATCAGCGATGTCGTGATCGCCTGCAAGCAAATCGCGCATGATGTCAACAAGGGTGCGCTGATCGGTGTGCTGGGCAGTGCGGGCAGCGAGAACGTGCAGGGTGAAACGCAGAAGAAGCTGGATGTCATCACCAACGAAATCTTCATCAAATCGACAGAATGGGCAGGTCATCTTGCCGCGATGGCTTCCGAAGAAATGGACGATGTTTACCCTATTCCAACGAGGTATCCGAAGGGAAAATACTTGCTGGTGTTCGATCCGCTCGATGGCTCTTCCAACATCGACGTGAACATTTCGGTCGGCACGATTTTTTCAATCCTGCGCGCGCCAAAGGGCATTGACAACCCGACTGCTGCGGACTTTCTGCAACCCGGTGCCACGCAAGCTTGCGCCGGTTACGCGCTGTACGGCCCCTCGACCATGCTGGTGATCACCAGCGGGCACGGCGTGAACGGCTTTACTTTGGATAACGATATCGGCGAATTCATGCTGACCCATCCTGACATGACCATCCCGGCAGATACGCTGGAATTCGCGATCAACGCCTCCAACGAGCGCTTCTGGGAAAAACCGGTGCAGCGCTACGTCGACGAATGCATCGCGGGCAAAAACGGGCCGCGCGGCATCAACTTCAATATGCGCTGGATCGCGTCGATGGTGGCCGAGGTGCACCGCATCCTGATACGCGGCGGCGTGTTCATGT
>CAIZNF010000330.1 GCA_903934275.1 uncultured Nitrosomonadales bacterium | reverse complement strand
TCAGCCTACGGCTGCTGGGTTACGGTACACTCGCGCGTGCTGTCATGCACCCGTAATTATCATGGGAGCGGTTAAGCACAAAATGCAATAAATTTGTTGCATAACTCAAAATAAAAATCGTGCCCTACATTTCAAGAAAAGCTTTCGTCAGATGAATCAATTTTTGCGAAATATTGTGCTCTTGGCACTGTGTTTTTCACTGTTGGCAGGTTGTGCGGCAAAACGCGATAGCTACAATGTGCCTGCGCTAGACCTTCCCACGCAATACGTAAAGACTCCGATGGTCGTTGAGGCCGTCAATTCCAAAAATACTACAATCCATTCACCAGTGCCTTCCCCGGCACCAGTGCCTTCGTCGCCGTTGAGTGCCGCATTGGCTGAATGGTGGCGTTTATTGGGGAGCCAGGAGCTGAACGGTTTGATGGATCGCGCATTGGCCAACAATCCCGACCTGCGGATCGCGGCATTGCGTATCGCGCAAAGCAAGGCGCGGCTCGATCAGGCGGGAGCCGATAAGGCACCGACGATCACCATGCCGGTACAGGTTAAAAACGAGTACCCGGATTCTGGTATCGGAAGGGGCAGTGCGAGCGGCATTAACAAGTCGCGCACCACCCATCAAATCAGTCTCAAAGGCGATTGGCGTCCCGATATTTGGGGGGAGACCCATTCGCTGTACGAATCCGCCGAACTGCAATTATTGCGTGCAACTTATCAGCGCGACGACATGCAGAGAAATGTGGTTGCCAACGTGGCCTCCAATTATGTGGAGTACCTGTCGCTCAACGACCGTTTGAGGGTTGCGCGCGAGACCGAAAAATCACTGGGCGGGATGCTTGCGTCAGTGGATGCGCGACTGAAAGTGGGCGATGCCACCATTACGGAAATGGAGCAGCAGAAGGCGGCGGTTTATCAGGTCAAGGCTACCATTCCTGTGCTCGAACAGCAGCGGGAAGTCGTGCTAAACCGCTTGTCTGCGCTGATTGGTTCGTCGCCGGTGGCGTTGAAGATTTCCCGTAATGGATTAAATTCGGCAAAATTTCCGTTTGTGCTTCCCGGCGTGCCGTCGGCTTTGTTGTTGCGCAGGCCCGATGTGCGCGCGGTGGAAGCGCGGCTGTTGGCGGCGGATGCCGACATCGACGTTGCGCGGGCGCGCGTACTGCCACCCCTGGACCTGACTGCACAGGTGGGTTACGGCAGCATGTATATGTCGAATTTGTTGTTCACGCCGCAGGCTTTATTCTGGAGCACGATTGCCAATCTTTCGGCAACCATATTCGATAGCGGCAAGCGTTCCAAGGAGGTGGAATTTGCCGAGGCTGTGCATGAAGAGCTGGTGGAAACCTATGTGCGGGTGATCTACGACGCGGTGCGCGAAGTCGATGATTCACTGAGTGCAATCAGTTTTATGAGCAAGCGTCTGGAAGCGCAGAGCGAAGCTGCCGATTCCTCACTGCGCGCCTGGAATTTTAGCCAGGAATCTTTTATGGCCGGAGCGGTGGATTATCTGGTTGTACTGGATACACAGCGCACTTATCAGCGCAATCTGGATGATTGGTATAACGTCCGCATGGAGCGCTACCGGGGCCTGATCAATCTGTTCAGCGCGTTGGGTGGAGGTGTGGCTGGCGGAGATGCCCTGCCCGGAGAAGGTGCGCGGCCTGCACCGCTGGCTGGCGAGGTCAATTATGGCGCAGTTCTAGCAGGGTCAAGCGCAATATCAATAACTGAAAACAATGCGGCGAAAATGCAACAGGAAAACCAACTGGAAAGCATTTCTGCCAAGATTGATACGACAGTTGTCAGAGAGGTTGATACAGCATCGACCGGCAAGGATGGTAAAGCCGGAAATGATATTGCCAAAGATAATGGTGGTTGGCATTTTTTGAAAGATATTTTCGGCGTGATGTTCACGGCACCCCTGCCAGCCAAGGCTCAGGACGAGGGGGTGGATTGGACCGGGAATGCGTTGCGTAGCGGTGCAAATAATTGGTTAGTAGAGCTTTCCGGCGTGTATGACCGCAATGCCGTGTTGCCTGCATGGCGAGACTTGCACGCGCGGTTTTCCTGGAAAGCTGACCTGGCTTTGCTCCCGCAACGGCAAGGGCAAGTGAATGCGGCGGGCAAAGAGCGCGCTTCCTGGTACCGGTTGTTCATCGCAACATTCCCCGATAAAAAATTGGCAGAAGAATTTTGTGCGATGTTGCGCGCAGGACAGCAGCGTTGCGGTGTCGTATCGGCGCAATCGCTTGCCGGGAAGGATGGGTTTGTTGCGCCATCCGCTTCGGATCAACCAATCGCTGCCGTTGGGGTAGCAGCCAAGGCGGCGGGTGCTACATCGTCGGGCAAGAATGACAGGGATAAATATTCGTCGAATAACCGTGCGGAGGTGGCGCGGGATAAGGATGAGCAAAAAACTCTGGCGCAAGGTGGGCAACCGGTAGCGGCACAAACCGCGCCGCAAGCCATGCAGGCAACGGAAGCCAAAGCGTCGACGGAAAAACAGGCCACTCCAGAATCCGCAACCATACTGCCCGCAGAAGCCAGGCAACCGGCAGAAACCGGGGCGGCGAAAACACCGCCCAATTCACCGGAGATGCTGGTCGAGCGCTGGGTGAAGGACTGGTCAGAAAAAAATGTGGAGGGTTATCTGTCCCATTACGATATTGGGTTTCGCCCGGCAGACGGTAAAGACCGTGAGGCATGGGAAACCAAGCGTCGCAGCCGGATTGGTGGGGCGGCATCAATTAAGGTGCATGTCGAGAATCTGAAAATTCAGCAGCAGGGCGATCTGACGGTGACGGCGCGCTTCGTAGAAATACTGGAAGTCGGCAATTATAAAAAATCATCGTGGAAAAAATTGTCGCTGATTCGCAGGGATCGAGATGGCGATTGGAAAATACGCGAGGAAAAGGAAGAAGCTAAGGCAGAGGTGGATGCTCAGGAGACAGCGGAAACAAAGGCAGAAAAGCT
>CAIZNF010000329.1 GCA_903934275.1 uncultured Nitrosomonadales bacterium | reverse complement strand
GATTCCTTGCTCGTCCAGATAGCGGCGGATATACCAAGCAGCTATGAAAAAAACGATAGTGGAAATAATTATGTTCCACATGGAAGGCAGTGCGAACATATTGGGGTCTCACAGTTTGGGATACTACGGCTTGCTGTTTTATTTTGCTGGCAGCGTGGAGACTACGACAAATTCAACTGCGCCTTTGATTTCCTGCCCGGTGCTGCCGGGGGAATATATCCAGCAATCCGGCAGATTGTCCTCTCGACTTTTCTGCCCTTCTCGAACCTGATTAACTGGCACAACATCACCTCTCTCCTTGCCGCAAGCTCGGACACATGCTTGCGCACTTTGGCAAGCGGGATGCCGGACGCTTCGGCAATCTCGGTATCGAGTCGCTCACCATGCTTTTTCAGGTATTGCAGGATTTCATTCATAGGGTCATGCCGCACCGGCCAGAACACCGGCAGTCATAAAGACAACCGCCAAGACCACCCCAGCGGTTGCGTATTGGAGTATTACTTCTTGCCGCCGTTCACAGCAGCCTTCAGAGTTGCACCAGCTTTGAATGCGGGAGCCTTGGAAGCCTTGATTTTGATTGCTGCCCCTGTAGATGGGTTGCGGCCATTACGTGCTGCACGTTTGCGTACCTCGAATGTGCCGAAGCCCACCAGTGCGATGTTGTCGCCCCTTTTGAGTGTGGCTGTAACAATGTCAATCAGTGCTGCGATGTTGCGACCTGCGTCTGCCTTGGTGCTGCCAGTTTTTGTTGCCAGTGCATCAATCAATTCTTGACGATTCATATAAATTCTCCCTGTAATTTTGTTGCTGCCCCTTGCAGCGGTGTGGATTTTATCACTTTGCAAACCTTTGACGCGACCTAAAGACCAGCCCTTATTTGCCGATAACCGGGCAACTTGATGATTTTCCGGGGCTTCAAGCAATGCTCAACGCCAGGAATTATCAAGGGTTCAAAAGGAGCAACGAAAATGAGTGAGAAATTTCACTTGGAGGGGCATCTGTATTTTTCTACTGGTGAGCGGTTCTTTCGGGATAAAGCCGAGATAACACTGGCAGAGTTTTACAATGCCTTTATCCAGCGGTTAAGGGGAATGTAGCAAGCAAAACATTCGGTTAATCTCGCCGCAGCCTACCATCGGTAAGATTACCTATAGCCCCACTACCCACATGCGGGGCGATTAATGCCATATTTTTTATGGTAGGGGTCTATCACCCTCTTTGAAACCCTGCCGAAGCTGCTTGGATTGACAGCAGAACCCCGTTCTCTACAATGCAACAATCCCCACTACCCACGATAGGCAGTCATCCTATCCGCGTCCCATAAGCGACTATGAGCTTCGCATCACCAGCAGACGACTACCTTGAAGGCAGACTAAGCCTTGACGCGCTCCTTATCCAGAACAGGGAAGCTACCTTTTTTGTTCGAGCCAAAGGCGACAGCATGAACGGTGCTGGCATCTTTGACGGTGATTTGCTCGTGGTAGACAAATCCCTGACACCAGCATCTGGAAATATCGTGATTGCAGTTATTGATGGCGAACTGATTGTTCGGCGGTTCATCGAGCGTGAGGGTGCGGTCATTCTCCAGCCCGAAAACCCTGCATACAAAGGAATCGAGTTCAAGGAAGGCTTGGAGCTACAGGTGTGGGGGGTTGTGACCTCCACCATTAAGCGATTCATCTAAGGGCTGTTCTATGCCCATTGCGCTCGTTGATTGCAACAACTTCTACGTCTCCTGCGAACGGGTGTTCAACCCCAAGCTGGAGGGCGTTCCAGTGATTGTCCTAAGCAACAATGATGGCGTTGCAGTTGCCCGTTCTGCTGAGGCTAGGGCACTGGGTGTCAACATGGCGGAACCGTGGTTCAAGTTCGAGAAGCTGGCAAAGAAGCATGGCATCATTGCCTTGTCCAGCAACTACACCCTGTATGGCGATATGTCGGCACGGGTCATGTCCATTCTGTCCACGTTCTCACCCAAGCAGGAAATTTACAGTATCGACGAATGCTTCCTTGACCTTGAAGGATTCCCCCCAGAAACGCTGGTGGAGTATGGACAGAAAATCCGCCAGACGGTCAGGCGGAATGTCGGCATACCCGTTTGTGTGGGGATTGCTGATACCAAGACCCTTGCCAAGCTGGCTAACCACTGTGCCAAGAAAGGATTCGCTGGGGCTGATGGTGTTTGCGACTTCGGGCGGGGCAGTGAGGCGCAACTGAGCAAACTATTCGGCAGAATTCCAGTGGGGGATGTTTGGGGGGTTGGTCGGAAAAATACTGAAAAGCTGCTGACACTGGGCATCAAGACCGTGGAAGACCTGAGAACCGCAAACCCTGAACGAATTCGCAGCCAATTTTCTATAGTGCTGGTGCGCACACAGCAGGAACTCAATAACGTGCCCTGCATCGAGTTGGACGAGGCTGGCACACCACGGCAACAGATAATGGTGTCGCGCTCGTTTGGAGCCACTGTGACTGCATTGGAAGACCTTTCTGAGTCGGTTGCCTACTTCGCCACCACGGCGGCAGCAAAACTCCGGCAAGACGGTTCTGTTGCCGCCAGCGTTTGTGTTTATTTGCATACGAACGCATTTAAGGAAGGTGAACCTCAATACCAGCAGTCGAAGATAGTGCCCTTGAGCCAACCCAGTGACGATACAACTGTGCTTGTAAAAGCAGCCCTTGCGGGGTTAAAGCAGATTTATCGGGGGGGCTTTAGTTACAAGAAATCGGGGGTGATGCTGATGGGATTGCAGCCCAAGGGTTCGGTACAACCCACCCTGTTTGATAATCCTGTTGAACATGCCAAGTCAGATGGCCTGATGCACGTCATGGATGAAATCAACCGCAAGATGGGAAAGGGGAGTGTGGGGATTGCCGCATCGGGTGTCGGTCATGGCTGGGCAATGCGTAGGGATAAAATGTCACCCAATTACACGACAGACTGGAATGAGTTGCCGGAGGCCGGGTAAGGTAACCCATCGCCTTGGGGGCAAGCGTGATTTAACATAGCGGCTCAGGTGCGGAGAACTGGCATCCCCCTGCACCCCGAAGCTGGGTTCCGGCACTCTAGGAAAATGGCTTTTACACACACATCTGAGTAGAGTGAAAAAGCACTGCAAAGGGGTACGATTTTTGGGTGCTTTTGCCACTTTTTCAGCAATGCCCCGGCTTGCCTTCTTAGCAAAACATTGGGGTTAATGGGGTGTCTCCCTTTTTATTTTCGCGATGTATAGCCGTCGGTATATTGGGGGGGTGTATGCTTTGCCGCCCTGATTTCTGCTGAGGCCGGGGGATTGACTTGCACCACGGTACAAGTGGAAACATGCACAGTGTCTCACCTCACCCCTTGCTTTGCCTGCTGTTTACCGCTCACCCCAGAAACCTGACCGATCATCAGCTCAGACTGCCAGTCATCAAAAAACCCGTCCATTCGTCCCAAATGGATTGAACTTTGTGGGGTTGAGTTCCAACATGTAACCACAACAAGCCAAGTGTTTTTTAGAAATCAAGCCCCAACGCGAGGAGCATAAAATGAAAAATCTGATTTTAGGTTTTATCGAAAGACTGTGCGTGAAAGCGG
>CAIZNF010000328.1 GCA_903934275.1 uncultured Nitrosomonadales bacterium | reverse complement strand
TATTGGGATAAGCTAACCGGATCAGCTTCTGGTACGCGATGGAGCTCCTGCCCCCGTTGTTGCAGTACACCACGATTTTTTTATCTTTTGGCAGAACGCCAGATTTGATGGAAAAGGTCTCGGACGGGATATTGATGGCAGTCGGAATGTGCCCTTCGGCGAACTCGGACTCGGCGCGCACGTCAACTATCACATACTCCTGCTTTTGATCCGAGATGATCTTCTGTATGTCGGGCGGGGTGAGTTTATTGGTCTCAATCTTTTTTCCATACCCTGGCCCGGTGATGATCGGCATCCCTTTCTCTTCCCAGACCGGAAAGCCTTCGAGGTATACGAGGATGTTGGTGTATCCAGCACCCTGCGCCTTGGCTGCAACCTTCTTGCTCTTGCCGCACTTGACTCCGTTGCAGTAAAAAACGAGCAAGGTATTCTTGCCAGCAGGCAGCAGCGCGGCCTGTTCTTCAAAGGTCTTTTCCTGGATATTCACCGCCGATCCAATGTGAGCCTCTTGGTATTCTTCCTTTGTCCGGGCATCCACGAGGGTGAAATCCTTCTTTTCGTCGAGCATCCCTTTTAGGTCTTCGGTTGTTATGGTTTTGAAATCATCACCAGCCGCCAGCAGCGGTGCGGATAAACCGAGAAATAGAGTAATAGCGAAAACTGGGAACGCGGAAATACGCAGAAGCCGGGCGAATGAATACACTGAAACCTCCTGTTAAGTAAGGAATATAGGGGCGGCCAGTTCTCGCAAGGAAAGACAGAGATAATGATGTTCATGCCAAATCTCGTTATGAGATTCACGCGTATGGAAAGCCCCTGCAACTCGACTGTGTGGCGGATTCGTCGAGAACGGTTAGAGCTTAGCACCTCATAAGATCTGCAGACCTGCCCGCTGGCAGCGCTTTGATACGGTACATTCCGTCGCACCCGAACCGGGTCAGCTACACACTGGCCGTCAGACCCGTCAACTTCCAGAAGGAAATAAAACGGCGTTACGGCGAGCCAACCAGAAACCAATACGACAGCGGATAAGAGGTTAACAGATTTGAAACGGGGTATGTTGTAAATTTCAACTTGGTGTTGGAAGCTTTACAGGTCGTTGCTTTACCAGGCATTAATGCAACAAATCCCTGATACAATCGGCGAGCCTTGTTGCAAGGTAGTAATTCTGATTTTGAGTGCATTAACCTAGCAGTGTGCCCGTTTTCGGTCTAGATGCAGCAGCACTTGGTAGCGGAGAAAAGGTTTCAACAATGCTTCTGGTACATTACATCGAGGAACATGATGCACGCCGTTTTACCCCTGTTACAGGTTACCGGATTCCCTACGTTGTATCGCGGCAAGCTAGATACGCTACAGGTTAACCTGGGCTATCGGTGCAATCAGTCCTGTTTGCATTGCCATGTCAACGCTGGCTCCAACCGTATGGAAATGATGGATGAAGAGGCGATGGAGCTTGTTCTTCAGGTGCTGGCAGTTCGCGGGATCGGGACGCTCGACATAACCGGTGGGGCACCGGAACTACATCACAAATTCCGGTATCTGGTGGGCAAGGCAAATGCACTGGGTGTGCGTGTAATTGACCGCTGCAACCTGACGATCCTGTTCGAGCAGGGGCAGGACGGTCTCGCAGAATTCCTAGCACACTATAAGGTAGAAGTGGTGGCATCGCTACCGTGTTATTTATTGGAGAATGTCGACAGGCAACGCGGGGAGGGCGTGTTCGATAAAAGTATCGCGGCGCTGTTGCAACTCAATGCGCTGGGTTACGGGCGCGAGGGTAGCGGCCTCACCCTGAATCTGATTTACAACCCGCAAGGCCCCTCGCTTCCCCCCGATCAGGTTACGTTGCAGGCGGATTACAAGCGCGAATTATTTGGGCGCTATGGCATAGTCTTCGACCAACTATTCGTGATCACCAATATGCCCATCCAGCGTTTTGGCAGCACGCTGATCTCCAATGGGGAATTCAGCAATTACATGCTCATGCTGAAAAATAATTTCTCCGCAGCCAATGCCCGCAATGTGATGTGTCGCAACCTTGTCAGTGTAGATTGGCAGGGCTATTTGTATGACTGTGATTTTAACCAGCAGCTCGGGCTGGCACTGCCGGGCGAAGGCCGTCCGCACCTGCGCGACTTGCTACATACCGATTTGCAGGGCAACCTTATCCGTGTAGCCGATCACTGCCATGGCTGTGCTGCCGGGCAGGGCAGCAGTTGCGACGGCGCGCTGCAAAACTGAGCGTGTGGCATGAAAAGAGCAATTCTTGTCCTGCTGGTTGTCGCGGCCATCGCGCTGTTTTTTGGCATGGGCCTCGACCAATATTTGACACTGGGCGCGCTCAAGGAGAGCCAAGGGAAATTCATGTCCATGCCAGCGCAGTCGCCATTACAGGCCACAGTTATCGCCTTTGCGCTGTATGTTGTCGTCGCGGCACTATCATTGCCCGGCGCGGCAATCATGGGGCTGGCAATAGGCGCTTCATTCGGCTTTTGGTATGGCACTTTGCTGGTGTCTTTTGCGTCAACTATTGGCGCGACACTTGCGTTCCTGGCATCGCGGCACTTGCTGCGTAACCATATTCAGCTTCACTTTGGCAACAAACTAAAAGCGATCAACGGGGGTATGGCGAAGGATGGTGCACTTTATCTTTTCATGCTGCGCCTAGTGCCGATATTTCCATATTTTTTAATTAATCTGTTGATGGGGCTAACTCAAATCCATACTCGCACCTTCTACTGGGTTAGCCAGTTGGGCATGTTGGCCGGAACCATGATGTACGTAAACGCGGGCACACAATTGGCGAGTATCGAAAGCCTATCCGACATTATTTCGCCAGAAGTGCTGCTCTCCTTCATTTTGCTTGGTGCGTTTCCGTTGATCGCCAAACGTGTTGCCCAAGCGATTCAAAAGTAACCCATCGATTTTTTGTGATGTTTACGGGTATGCGACTCTCAATTATCATTCCGGTGCTCAATGAAGGGGATCGCTTGTCAGATTTACTTGCGCATCTTGCGTCACTATGCGGGTGCGACAGCGAGGTGATTGTCGTGGACGGGGGAAGCGGGGACGATTCACGGCAAGCAGCTTCTCACGCGGGCGCGCGGGTAATTCGCAGTGAGCGTGGTCGGGCGCGACAAATGAATGCTGGCGCGGCAGTCGCCCAAGGCAATATTTTTCTGTTTTTGCATGCTGACACTATGCTGCCACACTCTTCAAAGCAGGTAATCGAAGCCGCTGTTCGGGATAGCGGTGGGGTCAGCGAATGTATATGGGGGCGTTTTGATGTGTGTATCGCAGGCCGCCCACTCATATTGCGAGTAATCGCCACCCTGATGAACTGGCGCTCACGCATAAGCGGAATCGCCACCGGTGATCAGGCCATGTTTGTGACACGCCGTGCCTTCGAATCTGTGGGCGGTTTTCCGGAGCAGCCATTGATGGAGGATATCGAGTTATCTAGGCGACTGTTAACTCTATCCAGGCCGATTTGCCTGTCAGACAGGGTGATCACCTCCGGGCGTCGTTGGGAGGCACATGGAGCTCTGAAAACGGTATGGCTGATGTGGCGGTTGCGCTGGGCATATTGGCGTGGCGCAGATGCGGCAGAGCTGGCTAAATTGTATCGATGAAATTCACCCATATCATCATTTTTGCCAAAGCACCACAACCCGGCTTTGCCAAGACGCGCCTGATTCCCGCGCTGGGCGCAAAAAAAGCGGCCGAGCTCGCGAAGCTGATGCTATTCGACACGCTGACCATGGCCGTCGCTGCATGCATTGGCCCCGTTGAATTGTGCGTTACTCCGGAAATCAATCAAGCCGCATGGCGGGGAATACAGCTACCGCCAGATATAACAATTTCAGATCAAGGTGAAGGCGGCCTCGGTGCGAGACTGGAACGCGCATCAAAACGCGCGCTAACAAATGCAGAAGGAATTCTGTTGATCGGCACGGACTGCGTGGAAATGTCCAGCAGCTTGCTGTGCGAAGCCGCGCAAGCATTGCAAGAGCGCGATGCAGTTATACATTGCACGGCCGACGGCGGCTACGCGCTACTGGGTATTAAGCGATTTGAACCACTCCTGTTCAGCAACATGCCGTGGAGCACTGATGCCGTTGCCAGCATGACCATTGCTCGCATCGGACAACTTGGCTGGTCTGTGCATGTCGGACACACTCTGCATGATGTGGATGAACCGGAAGATTTGAAATATGTACCTATCAAATGGCAGATCTAAGCAGGACGAGTATGTTGCGATTGGCCGTGCCGCGATGCCAATAATGGTTGATGTGCCTTAGGCTCAGGCTGCAATCGATCTTGGACCACATCGATTTGGGCATGAAATTTATAACGGATAATCTGGGAGTAACGTTTAGCGCCTCCGTTTCGTTGGCGATCAGCGCGAATAAATCCATGTTTCTCTGGAACGTGTTTTTTTGGAGCCTCCCTACATCAATATGACATCGTATTGTTCCTGCGTGTAGATCGTCTCCACTTGCATCGAGACGGGCTTGCCGATGAAGTCGGAAAGCTGCGCCAGAGCCTGCGATTCTTCTTCGAGGAATAAATCTATGACTTGCTGCGAAGCCAGGATGCGGTACTCGCGCGCATTGAACTGGCGCGCTTCGCGGACGATTTCACGGAGGATTTCATAGCACACGGTCTGCGCGGTTTTCACTTCCCCGCGCCCCTTGCAAGTTGGGCATGGTTCGCACAATACATGCGCCAAGCTCTCGCGGGTACGCTTGCGGGTCATCTCCACCAGGCCCAGCGAGGAAAAACCGCTTACGCTGATACGCGTGTGGTCGCGCGCCAAGGCTTTTTTAAATTCATCCAACACGGCATCACGATGTTCCTGGGTATCCATGTCAATGAAGTCGCAGATGATAATTCCGCCCAGATTGCGCAATCTTAACTGGCGCGCGATGACTTGTGTGGCTTCCAGATTATTTTTGAAAATGGTGTCGTCGAAATTGCGCAAACCGACGAAACCGCCGGTGTTCACGTCGATGGTGGTCAGAGCCTCGGTCTGGTCGATGATGAGGTAGCCACCGGATTTCAGGTCGACGCGCTTGGACAGGGCGCGTTCGATCTCCTCCTCCACGCCATACAAATCGAACAGCGGGCGCGCGCCCTGATAGTGTTCGAGACGCTCGATAGCAGTGGGGTTGTAGTCCTGTGCGAAAGCTGCCATGCGTTGATACGTTTCCCGCGAATCCACCATGATGTGCGCGGTATCTGGGTTGACCAAATCGCGCAGCACCCGCAGGCTGATGTTGAGTTCCTGGTACAATAATCGCGGGGCGCTGGCGTTTTTTGCCGCGCCCTGCAAATTGCTCCACAGCTTATCAAGATAGCCGATGTCGGCCAAAAAATCTGGCATCTCGGTTGCTTCAACTATAGTACGAATGATGTAACCGCCCTTGTGTTCCGGTGGCAATGCGGCTTGCAACCTGGCGCGCAGCGCGTCCCGTTGTTCCGTACCCTCGATGCGTTGCGACACGCCGATGTGGGTTTCCTGCGGTAGATAAACCAGCAGACGTCCGGCGATGCTGATTTGGGTAGAGAGCCGTGCACCCTTGCTGCCGATGGGTTCCTTGATGACTTGCACCAGCAGCGTCTGACCTTCATAGAGGACTTTTTCAATCGGCTTGGCTGTGTCGCCATTGTTGCTGTTTTCCCAAATATCCGCCACGTGCAAGAACGCCGAGCGTTCCAGACCGATGTCGATAAAGGCGGATTGCATTCCGGGCAACACGCGGTTGACCTTGCCGAGATAGACATTGCTGGCGATGCCACGGTTGCTGCCGCGCTCGATATGCAGGTCTTGCACTATGCCGAGCTGCATCACCGCGACGCGCGTTTCCTGCGGGGTGACATTGATCAGGATTTCTTCACTCATATTCTCAGGCTCATATTCTCAGGCTCATATTTTGGACTCATGGTGTGCTATGTTCAAAGTGCTGCAACAACTGGGCGGTTTCAAACAGTGGCAAGCCCATTACGCCGGAATAACTGCCGGAAATATGTTCTATGAATGCGCCTGCCTGTCCCTGAATGGCATAACCACCGGCCTTGTCGATATATTCGCGAGTGAGCAAGTAGCGGTGAATACGATCTTCGCCAAGCGGTGCGAAGCGCACCGTCGAAGTGGAAAGCGCTACTTCTATTCGCTCGCCCATCGCTACAGCAACCGCGCTGAGTACTTGATGCTCCCTGCCGGAAAGCTGGCGTAACATCGCGGCAGCATGTTCGATATTACCCGGCTTGCCGAAAATTTTGCCATCCAGCGTGACCGTGGTATCAGCGGCCAATACAGGGAAAGGCGGCAAGCTGCGCAAACGCAGCGATTCCCCGCCTGCACGGGCTTTTTCTTGACAGATGCGGCGCACATAGATTTCTGCCTGTTCGCCATCGTGCGGCGTTTCATCGACATCTACACCACGGCGCGGGTCTGAGCGCAACAGCAGCATTTCGAAATTTATGCCAATCTGTTTGAGCAATTCGCGGCGACGCGGGCTTTGCGAAGCAAGGTAGATATGTTGCTGAATGATGCTCATGTCGATTAGGGTAAGTGGTAAGTTGGGAGTGGGAAGTGGCGGGTAGGTTTCCCCGCTGAGGCGCACAGCGCCGCTCCGCTCGCCACCATCTACTCCCGATGATAGGGGTGATTGTGCAACAGACTATGCGCCCGATACAACTGTTCCGCGAGCAACACTCGCACGAAAGCGTGCGGCAGGGTGAATGCGGATACTGCCAGCAGTTGTTGCGCGGCCTGTTTGACCGAATCGTGCAGGCCATCCGCACCGCCGACGATGAACGCCACATCGCGCCCTGCGCGCATCCAGTCCTGCATTTGCGCGGCGAATTGTCTGGTGGTCGGCTGCATACCCCGTTCGTCCAATGCAATGCGCAAACAATTTTGCGGTAACGCGGCGAGAACGCGCTGCGCTTCCGCCCCCATGATCTGCGCCGTGGTCTTGCCGGTGCTGCGCGGCTCAGGCTTAATTTCCAGCAACTCTATTTTCGCCTCGCGCGGCATGCGTTTGGCGTATTCATTGAAACCCACCGTGATCCAGTCCGGCATCTTGTGACCGACCGATACGATGAT
Source organism: uncultured Nitrosomonadales bacterium (assembly GCA_903934275.1). Lineage (GTDB taxonomy): Bacteria > Pseudomonadota > Gammaproteobacteria > Burkholderiales > Gallionellaceae > Gallionella. The sequence continues at coordinate 6,129 of CAIZNF010000328.1, read as the reverse complement.
GAGTTTCATTTATTCCAGCGTAAGTCTTGGTGGGAGCGCGATGAATCGCGCCCCTGCGGCTAGATGTATTTTCGGTTTCATGCCTACTCTTTTGCCTTGGCCAACTTTGGGCGCGCCGCCTGCGCCTTGCTCCATAACTCTTCGAGGTCGTAATAATCGCGGATGGCGGGCTGCATAATGTGTACCAGCACCTCGCCCATATCCACCAAAATCCACTCGCCACTATCTTCACCTTCGCGGCCATAGATATGCTCGCCCAGCCCTTTGAGTTTGGACACTACATTGTCTGCGATGGCCTTGGTCTGCCTGGTGGAATTGGCGCTGGCGATGATCATGCACTCAAACATGGAGCTGAGTTTACTGGTGTCGATCACAGTGATGTCATTAGCCTTGATGTCTTCGAGTGCGGCGATAATGGCTTGGGTTTTTTCTTTAGTAGTCAGCATGGTTTATATAAGTGATGTTGATGAATGTAGTTTGCCACTGCATTGGGCAGCAGGTAGCGTATGGTACGGTTTTTTACCACGCGGCGGCGGATGTCAGTGGCGGAAATTTCCAGCTTGGGAATCGCCAGTTCGGCGATGCCGCCGGATGGATGCCGTGATAAATCATCCGCCGTACACAGACGCTGCTGGTAGTGTTGTTGCAGATCCTCCGTCGCGCTGTGGATGCGCTCGTCGATGGTAAAGCCAGGGCGATAGCCAATCACGATGTGCGCCAGTTCGAACAGTTGCTCCCATTCGTGCCATGTGTGCAGTTGCAGGAACGCATCGCCGCCCATCAGCAGGCACAGCGGTTGCGTCGTGCCCAAGTCGACGCGCAGTTCGCGCAACGTGTCCACCGTGTAACACGGTGTGGTGCGGTTGACTTCGCGTTCGTCCAGCATGAAAGCGGGCTGGTCGGCGATGGCCAGCAGCACCATCGCGCTACGGTGCTGCGCGGATACCTGCGGCGTAGCGCGGTGCGGCGGCGTTCCGGTTGGAATAAAACGAATCTGCCGCAGGTTCGCCAGTTCCAGCATTTCCTCGGCAAGCCTTAAATGCCCATAATGGATCGGGTCAAACGTACCGCCGAGAATACCGATGGGAGCTGTCATTGCTGCCGTTCCAATTGTTTTTTCCAGTTGCCCTTACCTCCAAAAGCGTGTCGCAAGAATTCGATTGCATCCGCAACCGTGCTTTTCCCAGCCGAATTCTGGCCGTATAAAAACTTGGTGGGTGCTATCGGAATTTCTGTATAAGCACTTACACCTTGAAAGCTTGGTGATCCGATTTTCATATGATGCCTAAGAACGTGTTTTAAAAGTTATTGCGCATCCGAATTGCGGCGTTGCGCGGCACTCGAAATCCTCGTGTACTCAAGTACACTCCGGTTCCCACGCTCCGTGCGCCTTGCACTTCGGCCTGCTCGCTACACTCTTAAAACATATTCTAACGAGAGCCCGATACCGAGCAAGCTTGCAATTTACCACAACAGGTTAGCGTCTCCTGCTCGGTAATGATCCATTCAACTTTGATGTCAGTCGCTTCTTGTGGGATTTGTTCTACGATTTGCAGGGCGAACGCTGCGGCAACCAGCTTGGGGCGGTGCGTCATCTGTGCCAGCAGCCTGTCATAAAAACCTTTGCCGTAGCCCAGTCTCGCACCATCGCGGGCAAACGCCACACCGGGTAGCAGGGCGAATTCTACCTCATTTAATCTGTCCATCCGCTCGCAGCGTTCGGCTATCGGCTCGCGTATTCCCCACAAACCGGGCATCAACTGATTTTTCAAATCCTCCACCCGGTACAGGTCGAGCCGGTTGGTATAGCGATTTACCTTGGGCAAAATCAGACGCTTGCCTTCCGCCAATACCTGCCCGACCCAAATCTCGCTGGCAAACTCGGCACCAAAATTCATATAGCCCAGCACCGTACCGGCTTGCTGGTATTCGAGCTGCAGCAATAAACGCTCGCTAATCGCCTTACTGTAAGCGACACGCGTATCCGGCGAGAGCTGCTCACGCAGCATACAAATATTTTTTCTGATGGCTTGTTTCGTCAATAGCATAGGATTTCAGGGTGTTGGCCCATCAAATATCGCACATACCCGGCATGATGCGTGCCTTGCACGGGCAATTATACCCGCCAAGCGGCACAGAACATGGGTTTTGGCAATATTAGGTTGAATTTACCCTATCATTTGTGTTAATTTCTCACCCGTTTTGCCAAATGCGATTTTATAAGCGGGGGTCGGTATGAGTGAGATTGGCCGCCTCGCCTTTTGATTTTTTGTTTTAGCGTTTCTTTTTGATAGCAGGATACTTTTATGATGCGACTTTATTCGGGCACGACATGCCCATACTCCCACCGTTGCCGGATCGTGTTATACGAAAAGGGCATGGACTTTGAAGTGATCGATGTCGACATGTCCAACCGTGCCGAAGACATCGCGGTGATCAACCCGTACAGCAAGGTGCCGACTCTGGTTGAGCGCGACCTGATTCTATATGAAGCCAACATCATCAATGAGTACATTGACGAGCGCTTCCCGCACCCCCAGTTGATGCCGCCGGATCCCGTCATGCGCGGGCGCGCCCGCCTGTTTCTGCACCGCTTCGAACAGGAACTCTACAGCAAAGTTGGCGCGATAGAGCAAGGCGGAAAAATCGCCGACAAGGCGCGCTCCGTGATCCGTGACAACCTGACTCAGCTCGCACAGATATTGACCAAGCAGAAGTTTTTGCTGGGCGATGAATTCTCCATGCTGGATGTGGCGATTGCACCCCTGCTATGGCGGCTCGACCATTACGGCATCCAGATGAGCAAGGATGCCGCGCCGATGATGAAATACGCCGAGCGCATGTTCTCCCGCCAAGGTTTCATCGATGCATTGACACCATCAGAGAGGGCGATGCGCAAATAATGTTGATGCGATTTCATCGGTGAAACCGCATTGACTTCTTTACTCGCTACGTTGTGCAGAGGCATTTAAAATGAGCGATTTATCTACACGCCCATACCTAATTCGCGCCATTTACGAATGGTGCGTGGATAGCGGTTTGACGCCCTATCTGGCCGTCCGTGTCGATGAGCAGACCGAGGTGCCGCAGGCTTACGTGAAGGATGGCGAAATCGTCCTGAACCTCAGCGCTGGCGCGGTGCGCAACCTTGAGATGGGCAACGAAATGGTCACATGCAACGGACGCTTCGGCGGCTCACCGTTCGATCTCATGGTGCCCGTTGCAGCGGTTATCGGCATATTCGCCAAGGAAACCGGACAAGGCCTGGTGTTTCAAGGCGACGACCCGCAACAACCACCTCCTGCCGCGAGCGGCGACGACGAAGTACGCAAACCCAAACCGCACAAACCAAATTTGAAAATTGTAAAATGAGGTTTTGACACAATCTGCAAAATTCAATAGAGACTATGCGATGCATAGTCTCTTTTTTTATTCAGGCCGTTTGTTGGGCATCCGATGCTTCAAGGTAACTGGCTTAACGTGAAATAACATAAATTAACTTTTAAAAAAGTCACCGTGGGAGCGGTCTCCAGACCGCGATTCTCAGGCAACTTATCGCGGCCTGAAGACCCCCTCATAGGGCGTGCAACTGCTTCATTATTATATGCATTCTTGGTGCCATACTCGTTAGGCTGGATTATCCTGATCGAAAAATCTATGTTCCAACCCGAACCGCTCCGCCAAATGCTCGCCCAGCGCCTGTATGCCGTGCCGCTCGGTGGCATGGTGTCCGGCGGCGATGAAGGTCACGCCGCTTTCATTGGCGAGATGAAAACTCTGTTCGGAAATCTCCCCGGTGACAAAGGCATCCGCGCCCTTTGCGATGGCTTCTTCGAAATAACCCTGCGCGCCACCGCTGCACCACGCAATGTTGCGGATAGTCTTTGTTGCGTCGCCAATCACTTGTGGCGTGCGTCGCATAACTTTCTCGATTTGCCGGGCAAATTGCGCGACTGTTTTGGGTTGTGCCAGCGCGCCGAGGCACGCGATATTCTGCTCACCGAACCGTCCTTGCTCGGCCAATCCCAATAGCTTGCCGAGCTGCGCGTTGTTGCCCAATTCGGGGTGCGCGTCGAGCGGCAGGTGGTAGGCCAGCAGGCTGACATCGTGGCGCAGCAATTCGGCGATGCGACGCTTCTTGATGCCGGTGATCGCGGCATCTTCGCTGCGCCAGAAATAGCCGTGATGCACCAGAATCGCGTCCGCGCCCCATGTGATGGCCGCATCCAGCACTTGCTGCGAAGCCGTCACGCCGCTGGCGATGCGCCGCACTTCGGCACGGCCCTCTACTTGCACGCCGTTCGGACAGCAGTCCTTGAACAGGTTGGTTTGTAACAGGCTTGCGTTATAATCACGCAGTTCATTGAGCAGCATGGGTTTTCCTTATAATCCGAAGCAGATAATTTCGATTCCCACAACACGGGGTGCGTGGGGAATGCGCCCCCCTACAAAATTACTATCATTTTTAACGCAAACTAGCATCAAGTTAATCATACCATGCGTAAACACTGGCTCTTATTCACTCAGGCCGTCACCATTGCGTTGGCGCTGTTGTTTATCGTCCAGACGCTGAAGCCGGAATTATTGCCGAATGCGGCACGCAGCGGAGTGGTCACCTTGCTTGAAAGTGTGCCACAGGCAATGGACGGCAAAACTCCGGCTGCCGGGTTGAGCACCGCCGCGAAAAAAGCCATGCCCAGCGTGGTAAATATCTTTACCAGCACCGTTATCAAGACTCCGCTTCATCCGTTCATGGATGATCCGCGTTTTCGTTTTTTCTTCGGCGACCCGGGCGATCTGGAACCGCAAAGCAGCTCCAGCCTTGGCTCCGGCGTGATTGTCAGCCCTGATGGCTACATTCTCACCAACCATCATGTGGTGGAAGCAGCCGATCAAATCGAAGTCGCGCTCGCGGATGGTCGCAAAGCCAAGGCGCATGTGGTCGGCACCGACCCCGAGACCGATCTCGCTGTAATCAAAATCGAATTGCCCGGCAAGCTTCCTGCCATCACTTTCGGGCACCCGGAACGGGCTCAGGTGGGTGACATGGTGCTGGCTATCGGCAACCCGTTTGGCGTGGGGCAGACAGTCACCATGGGCATTGTCAGTGCGCTGAAACGCGACCATCTGGGGCTGAACACCTTTGAGAGTTTTATCCAGACCGATGCCGCAATCAACCCGGGAAACTCCGGCGGCGCATTGGTGGACGTGAGCGGCAACCTGATCGGCATCAATAGCGCGATTTACTCGCCAAATGGTGGCTCGCTCGGCATCGGCTTCGCTATTCCCGCCAGCACCGCAAAGAAGACTATGGAACAAATTATCCAGAGCGGCTCCGTCACGCGCGGCTGGATCGGTGCGGGCGTGCAGGAGCTTACTCCTGAACTGGCGGAATCCTTCAGGCTCGGCGACACCAAGGGTGTCTTGATCACCGAAGTGGTGCGCGGCAGCCCCGCCGATCAAGCCGGGATAAAACCGGGCGACATCCTGATGTCAATCGATGGCAAGGTCATCAGCAGTTGGAGTGCCATGCTGGAAACCGTTGCCAACTTGATGCCAGACAAGATCGTGCCCGTTAAAATGATGCGCAACGGCGCGGAAGCAGTAGTACAAGTGAAAATCGGCAAGCGTCCGAAACCCAAGGCACAGTGATTTCATTGCACAATTAATTGCGACAACATCGTAGGGGGCGCGATTTATCGCGCCATTTTTTTGGTGCGTGAACCTGGCAGCTATCCCCTCCGTCAAGACAATAATGCATCGAGTTCAAGAGGCAACCTTCTCCACGCAGCGTAACGGCGCTGCTCCGACTGTCAGTTTCTTTTTTCTATTTCTGGGTGAACTTTTTCTTTCTCATTATTGTTGGCGACGGAGTAAACCCGCTAATAAATGCCGCCACATGAAATGCGACGAGGCAGAACCGCGCATACGATGACACTGCAAGTTACAAGGTGGAATGGGGATGTTGAAAGAAATTTGATTTTTTGAATAGCTGCTTTATAGCGCATAGCGAAACTTCATTTTTATACACTGCCACCTGCCGGTTTCGACACATTGCTGCCCGTCAGGAAGACATGTCTGACGGGCGGCTTTACTACTAAAAGCTGCCATTTAGTCGGATGGAAAATC
>CAIZNF010000327.1 GCA_903934275.1 uncultured Nitrosomonadales bacterium | reverse complement strand
TTACCCGTACACCATAAATGTGCGCGCTGCAAATGAGCAACTCCATTTCCTTGCCCGTTTCCATGCGGTCAAGCAGGCATTTAGCGACGCGCACGCCCTGAATGCGGTGTTCGCCAATTTCAATGACAGATGCTTTGAAAGTATCGCTCGACCATGTGCCGTCGCCAACTACGGCTAACTTGCCCGTTACAATCGTCTGACTCCAGATCATTTTGTTTTAACCCCAAATTTTGTTTTAACCCCAAACAGGTTTTGCATACGCCTTGAGAAACTCCCAGAGAAGCTCCAATAGACAGTGCATGATTTATTTTACCCCGCAACCGCTATTTCTTACCCGGATCTCTCGCGGGTCACCTGTCAATTGTATCGGATTGATATCCGATAGTTGGGTATGTGCGCCTGTGTTAACGTGAAACAACATAAATTAACTTTGGAAAAATCACCGTCTGAGCGGTCTCTAGGCCGCGATTCTCAAGCAGCTCATCGCGGCCTGAGACCGCTCCCACAGGGCGTGCAACCGTTTCAACATTCGGGGTATTCTTGGCACCATGCCCGTTAGGCGCAATGGTATGATGCGCGGCGTTTACAGCGTAAACCTACGACCGATGAATCTCCTTAAAGCACTCGCCACCATCAGCAGCCTGACGCTGGTTTCGCGCATCCTCGCTTTTGTGCGCGATGTGTTAATTGCGCGGATATTTGGCGCGGGTGCGGCGACGGACGCGTTTTTTGTCGCGTTCAAACTGCCCAATCTGTTGCGCCGCCTGTTCGCCGAGGGGGCGTTCTCGCAGGCGTTCGTGCCGATTTTCGGCGAGTACAAGAACCGGCGCGGGCACGACGAAACCAAGCTGCTGGTGGATCACGTCACCGCCATGCTGGCGTTGATTCTGTTCGTGGTCACGCTGACAGGCATCGTTGCCGCGCCGGTTCTTGTCTACATCAGCGCACCTGGCTTCATCAAGGATGCCGCGAAATTCGATCTTACCGTGCAACTGCTGCGCATCACCTCTCCATATATTTTTTTCATCTCGCTGGTGTCGGTTGCGGCGGGTATTCTCAACACCTACAACAAGTTTTGGGTTCCGGCCTTTGCGCCAGTGCTGCTCAACGTCTGCTTTATCGGCGGCGCGCTGTGGCTCGCACCTTACTGCGACCCACCGATCATGGCGCTGGCGTGGGCGGTGTTCGTCGCGGGCATCGTGCAGCTCGCGTTCCAAATTCCATTCCTTAAAAAAATCGGCATGTTGCCGAGCCTTCGTTTCAGCCTGAAAGACGAGGGCATGTGGCGCGTTATCAAACAGATGGGTCCGGCGGTATTCGGCGTATCCATCGCGCAGATCAGTCTGATTATCAACACTATATTCGCCTCATTTTTGGTGGCGGGCAGCGTATCGTGGCTGTATTACGCTGACCGGCTGATGGAATTTCCGGCGGGAATTCTGGGGGTGGCCATCGGCACGATCCTGCTGCCGTCGCTTTCCAAATGCCACGCGAATAACAACACGGCGGAATACTCGAAGCTGCTGGACTGGGGCCTGCGTCTGACCATCATGCTGACGCTGCCTGCCGCCTTGGCTCTTGGCATGATCGCCGTGCCACTGCTGGCGACGTTCTTCCAGCATGGCGCGTTCGTCGCGCACGATGTGCTGATGACCAGCCATGCCCTAATCGGTTACAGCATCGGCTTGATCGGGATGATCCTGGTGAAAATTCTCGCCCCCGGCTTCTACGCGCGGCAGGATATCAGGACACCGGTGAAGATCGGCATCGTCACGCTGCTCGCGACGCAGGCGATGAACGCGCTGTTCATCGGTTGGATTCAGCACGCCGGATTGGCCCTGTCGATTGGTTTGGGCGCGTGCCTAAATTCCGCGATCCTGTTCCGCTATTTGCGCAAGCATGGCATCTACCAGCCAGAGCCGGGCTGGGCGATATTTTTTGCCAAGATAAGCATTGCCGTGGCGGTATTGGCTATCACCTTGTGGCTCGGCATGGGCACCGAGCAAAGCTGGCTGACCAGCTCGGGCTGGCCGCGCATCCTGCGCCTGTCAGCACTGGTGGCGGGCGGAGTGGTGATTTACTTCGCCGTGCTTGCCGCGCTGGGTTTCCGCCCGAAAGATTTTTCAAAACGGGCAGTGAGTTGAGTTTGTAGAGACAGGCTCCGTGTCATTCCAATTTCCGATCAATAGAGCAATATCGTAGGGCGGGCAAAGTTAACAATTGCCTTTCTCGTTTGTCCTTTCTCCCGCTTGCGGGAGAGAGTTAGAGAGAGGGAATGCACTTACCCGCCGGATACAGATGCCGGGCGGAGCCCGACCTACGGATTATTTTTCTATTGAAGGAGGAATGTAATCAGAGCTTGAAACTATTGCTCAGTGCGATGAGCTGATCCAGCTTGTCTTTCGCCGCACCGCTGGCGATCACTTGACCGGCTTTTTCGATGCCATCCTTGAGCGTGACCGCTAGGCCCGCGACGTAAATCGCCGCTCCGGCATTCATCTGCACGATGTCGCGTGGCGCGCCGACCTCGTTGCGCAATACACCGAGCAATTTTTCGCAGGCTTCGTCGGCATTGGCAACGCGCAGCATAACGGACTGCGCGGCAGGCAGGCCAAATTGATCTGGGTGTACGGTGTATTCGCTGACCTTACCATCTTTCAGTTCCGCGATGTAAGTGCCTTCGCTGATAGAAATCTCATCCATGCCATCCGCACCATGCACCACCAGCACATGGCGGCTACCGAGTTCACCGAGCACTTGTGCGAGCTTGGTGGTGAGCGATTGATTGAACACGCCGATGACCTGATTTTGCGCGCCTGCCGGGTTGGTCAACGGGCCGAGTAGATTGAACAGCGTGCGCACGCCGAGTTCGCGGCGCACCGGCGCGGCGTGTTTCATCGCGCTGTGATGGTTGGGGGCAAACATGAAGCCGATCCCGATGCTGTCCACGCATTGCGCGACTTGTTCGGCGGTAAGGTTGACGTTTACGCCAAGCTTCTCCAGCACGTCAGCCGAGCCGCACGTGCTAGAAACCGAGCGTCCACCGTGCTTGGCGACCTGCGCCCCGGCTGCCGCAGCTACCAGCGCGCTGGCGGTGGAGATGTTGAAAGTCTGAGTACCGTCGCCTCCTGTGCCGCAGGTGTCGACCAGATGCATGGTGTGTTTTATGCTGACCTTGCTGGACAGTTCGCGCATCACCGTTGCTGCGGCTGCAATTTCGCTGACTGTCTCGCCCTTCATGCGCAATGCGATCAATACCGCCGCGATCTGCGCCAAGGTGAGCTGTCCGCCCATGATGTGCTGCATCAGTTCGCGCATCTCGGCGAACTGCAGGTCATGGCGGTCGATCAGCTTGGTTATTGTTTGCGAATAATTCATGATGTTTCTACACCTTGCCGTTTAAAAAATTCTTCAGCAGATCGTGCCCGTGTTCGGTGAGGATGGATTCAGGATGGAATTGCACGCCATGCACCACCAACGTCTTGTGGCGTATGCCCATGATATCGCCGTCATCCGTCCATGCGGTGATTTCCAGACAATCCGGCAGTGTTTCGCGCTCGATTACCAGAGAGTGGTAGCGCGTCGCAGTGAACGGATTGGGTAGGCCGTGAAACACGCTTGTATCGTTGTGATGAATCGCCGAAGTTTTGCCGTGCATCAATTGTTTTGCGTGGATGATGCGCCCGCCGAAGGCCTGCCCGATGCTCTGATGGCCGAGACACACGCCGAGAATGGGAATTTTCCCCGCAAACTGCCGGATCGCCGTAACCGATACACCCGCTTCGTTCGGCGTGCACGGGCCGGGTGACACCACGATATGCTGCGGGTTGAGCGCGGCAATTTGCGCCACAGAAATTTCATCATTGCGATGCACCACCACGTCTGCACCCAACTCGGCGAAATATTGCACCAAGTTGTAGGTAAAGGAATCGTAATTGTCGATCACCAGCAGCATAAATACTCCAAGCAGTTGTATATAAAAGCAATAAATGCTACATATAACTTGATTATGTGGATAATACCCCCTGCGATACCCTCATTATGATTTGCTACAACAGGCGATGTGGTATGCAGAAGCGTAAAGTTAGTGTTGAATTATCGCATTCTTAACCATATCCGGAAAAGTTATATTCCCCCGGCAGCACCGGGCAAAAAATCAAAGGCTCAGTTGAATTTGTCGTAGTTCCCGCGCTGCGGGCGGTTTAAAACCGCGCACCGTATTCCAAGCAACGAGACCTCAATATGTTCGCACTGCCTCCCATATGAAACATAATTATTTCCACTATCGTTTTCTTTATTGCTGCTTTTTATACCCGCTGCTATCTGGGCGAGCAAGGAGACCCTTTAAGTCCACGTCATCAGTCAATAAAAATCATCGGGTTAGTGGTGTCGAGTAAGTCGTTGATGCGTCGAGTTGGGCAACCAATGAAACCCGTCATACTTGTGTCAGGCTAGGATGGAATAGAGGGTGCAAACGAATCGCGGCGCGAGTTTCCGCTATCAGCAATACGACGCTTTGCCTCGCCCGCTACAAACCCAGCATTTGTTGTTTAAGGTTGGGTTGATCAGGTTTGTCACCCAACCATATCTTGAGCAGCGCGTGATTGAATTGCGCTCCGGGAATAGTGCCTTTCAGCAAACCATTCACATAAATCTGTGTACCGCTGCCTGGAAGATAATCCAGAACAACCACATCCCCATTTTTGACTGCCTTGACCGCATGAAAAATTGATGTCAACTCTTTGAGCTGCGGCTCCAGAGCATGCATTTCGGCAGGATGGTGATTCGCAATCATTACCTCGTTGAATGAATGCAGCATTTGTTCGTCGCTGAGATCATACAAGACATGCAATGCAATTCTTTTTTCGCCTATTTGATTCAGCGCGACCTCCGACACGTGGGTTTTTTCACCCAGATACAGAGCTGCGACATAAATCTTGTAAATAAATTTGGTGCGAATACCCGCGCCGTTCAGCACTAAATTATGGCTGCCAAGATAAACACTGTCCGCAAGCTTTACTCCAACCATATCCAGCGCACTTGCGTTCCAGCTCAGCAACACACAACAGATCAGCAACAATATCTTTTTCATTTTCTCCACCTTTCAACAAATAGGCGGTGGCCAACGAATAGCGTTTATCTGCCGCCCTAGCCAAACTTGTTTAACCCGCATCCCGTGTTGGCGGCAGATAAACCTTGTTGGACTAAACCTTCGGAGAGCGGAACCTATGGGGATTGTAAGGCTTTGCGGCTGGTCGTCA
>CAIZNF010000326.1 GCA_903934275.1 uncultured Nitrosomonadales bacterium | reverse complement strand
TTGGCCGCTTGCGAGGCCATGCCGTCGGTGACTTTGGCGTTCTCGGTGTTCTGGTTGATCGAGGCGGACATCTGCTCCACCGAGGCGGAGGTTTCTTCCACGCTGGCCGCTTGTTCGCTGGTCGCCTGGCTTATGCTCTGCGCGGTGGAGCTGACTTCTTCTGAGGCTGTCGACAGCGCATCCGCCGAGCCGCGCACTTCGCCGATGATGCCTGAGAGTTTGTCGATCATGCCTTTGATGGCAAACAGCATGCTGCTGTTGTCGTTGGCTTTCATTTGCACCTGCACGGTCAGGTCGCCGTCCGCCACGCGCTTGACCACATCGGCCACATAGCCAGGTTCTCCACCCAGAGAGCGCATCAAGTTGCGGATAATCCAAAAGGCGAGAATAACAGCCAGTAATGTTGCCACTATGCAACTACCGACCATCTGAATCATGGTGGATTGAGCGGTACTTAAAGTGTTGGCGGTGATTTTATTGGCTTCAACCACCTGCTGTTCGCGAAATTTTGCCAGCGCCACGGACAGAGTTTCGCTATGCTTATCGAAACCCTCCGTCGTGCCGGTACCTTTCATCAGTATGTTGCCGGCATCAATCCCATTGGCGATATAGGCTTCCGCCATTGCCTTGCCGCTGGCATCGAACTTGTTAAAATCAGCCTCAATGGTTTCTATTAGCTTCAGGTTGCCCGCATCATTTTCCCGCCGATACATCTGCTTGAATTTTTCCACCCCGCCAAGAAAACGTTGGGCAGCTTCTTCGGCTTCCTTATACCCCGCACGATCATGTGTGGCAGAAACATCGGTTAGAAATTGCTGCACTTCAGCACGGCTGACATCCATTTCATCTACCACCAAAATGTATGGCAGAGTTTCCTCCTTGACCAGCTTGATGTCCTGCGTGAGGCGGGTCAACGACACCCCTACCAACAACATACTCACTAAAAACACCAACACTACGGCAGTAAAACTGACCGCAAGCCGAACTCCAACGCGCATATTTTCTAACACAAAATCTCCTTAATGCCTGCAATTATTGCGTGCGAACCTCGCCGCTGCCCACCCCTGCCAGCGTCGCCATTTCTTCCACAGACAACACCTGATGGATGTTGAGAATGATGACAAATTTGCCGTTAATTTTCCCCATGCCGTCGATGAAGTCGGCGCGGATGTTGGCACCGAATGAAGGTGCAGGCTCGATTTCGCTGGCGGAAATTTCCAGTACTTCGTTCACCGCATCCACCATCACGCCGATGTCCTGCGTTCCTTCGCCGTTGGCCACTTCGATGATGACGATACAGGTGCGCCGGGTGATGTCGGTGGCGCGTTTGCCGAAGCGCGCGCCGAGGTCGATCACCGGAACCACAGCACCCCGGAGGTTGATCACGCCGCGAATAAAATCCGGCATACGCGGCACCTCGGTGATGTTGCCATACTCGATGATCTCCTTGATCGCCAGGATACCCATCGCATAAGTTTCGCCACCCAGCATAAAGGTGAGGTATTGCTGCTGATCCTGTTGCATGGCGATGTTTGCCGCGACAGGTGACGTTTTGTTTACTTGCTTCAATTGCGCAACTGCGTTCATTTTTTTCTTCCTTTCCTGTTCGTGTCACTACTGCGAAGATTGCAGGTTGTTGTAGGAGCCCAGTTCATCGGGCGTTTATGTAGCCAAAGCTATCGCGCAATAAATTGCGCTCCTACAGAGTCTTTTGTGGCTTCGTTGGGCACGCCACGATTTGCCTAACCTACACACTCCTACAACCTGAGCCGGGCGAGCCGAAGCCAATGTAGGTCGGGCTCTGCCCGACATGGTGGGCAGAGCCCACCACGGTTTCGTTGAAAAATTCTTTTCATTTCCTGGCATCACTTGGTTGATAAGTGACTAAAACTTCACAAAACCGCTTCCCGCTGCTGCGAGTTTGGGTGCTGGCCTGCTCAATTCAGTATTGGCCGCAGCCGGTCTGCCCGCAGCTGTCTTGTGAACTGGCAGATGGGCAACAGGCGCACTGTTCGCAGCACCATCGACCTTGAAGAACGCCATCAAATTTTGCAGTTGCGCCGCCTGGCCGCTCATCTCTTCCGCTGTGGCAGCGAGCTCTTCGCTGCTCGACGCGTTCTGCTGGGTGATCTGGTTGAGCTGGTTCATCGCGGTGTTGACCTGGCTGACTCCCGCCGATTGCTCTTCCGAGGCGGCGGAGATTTCCTGTACCAGATCGGAGGTCTTGCTGATCGCGGGAACGATTTCACCGAGCAGTTTGCCCGCGCTCTCAGCTTTCTCGACCGAGCCTCCGGCCAGTTCGCCGATTTCCTGCGCGGCAACCTGGCTGCGTTCGGCCAGCTTGCGCACTTCTGCCGCTACTACGGCAAAACCTTTGCCATGTTCTCCGGCGCGCGCTGCTTCAATCGCGGCATTCAATGCCAGCAAGTTGGTTTGATAGGCGATGTCGTCGATGATGCCGATCTTGCCCGCAATTTGCTTCATCGCAGTGACGGTCTGCTTGACGGCTTCGCCGCCTTCTACCGCTTGTTTGGCCGCTTGCGAGGCCATGCCGTCGGTGACTTTGGCGTTCTCGGTGTTCTGGTTGATCGAGGCGGACATCTGCTCGACCGAGGCTGAGGTTTCTTCCACGCTGGCGGCTTGTTCGCTGGTCGCCTGGCTCATGCTCTGCGCGGTGGCGCTGACTTCTTCAGAGGCCGATGACAGCGCATCCGCCGAGCCGCGCACTTCGCCGATAATGCCGGAGAGCTTGTCGATCATGCCCTTGATGGCAAACAGCATGCTGCTGTTGTCGTTAGCTTTCATTTGTACCTGTACGGTCAGATCGCCTTCCGCCACGCGCTTGACCACATCGGCCACATAACCAGGCTCGCCGCCCAACTGCCCCAAGATGCTGCGCATGATCCATATACCCAACCCCAACAGGGTGACCAACAGAATCGCAGCCCCGCCCAGCATGTTCCTTTTTGCCATGGCTGCACCGACATCACCTCCGGCTTTGGCATCGTTACCGTACTTCACGTTCAGGTCGATGATCTTGCCGAGCGTATCTTCAGCCTTGGCAAATAGCGGCTTCTGACTGCTCATTTGCTGGTAAAACACGAGGAACAATTCTTTTTGACGATTCTCAACTGCCTTTACATCACCCGCATTGCTGCTAAAAGCTGCAATGGTTTCATTGATTTTTGCATCGCCCGCTTTCCAATCATTCCACTCCTTTTCAAATTGTTTCCACAGTACGGCCTCTTCAGTCGTTTGCGGCAGTGGTTCATATATCTTCCAGCCCTTCTCAACCTGCGCCCACCTTTGCTCGCGGATTTTCAGCACATTGGCGAATTCTGCCTGCGCCTTATAATCTAACTCAAAAAAGGCCGTATAACGATTGGCGGAACGTATTGCCGTCTGAGCCTCGTTCACGATTTGCAGGCCAAGCACCGATGGCATTCGCACGCTACCGATTTCGTCCATCGCTTCATCGACATTCCCGATCCCATTCCACCCGATTCCGCCCACGGCAAGCAG
>CAIZNF010000325.1 GCA_903934275.1 uncultured Nitrosomonadales bacterium | reverse complement strand
TTTAGCTGTTGTTCGTGTGATGCCATGCGATATCTCCTCAAAAAAATGAAGGATACCAGTACATATAGAATATTTTAATATGGTGGCGCTACGCGCTTACGAACTATCGGCAGTCCCTTTTACGTTAATTCGTGACTATCTAAATGCCACGTTCCTGCCGGTGTCTCAGAATAGTGGCATCGGTTTTAAGGTTAGCCTTGCCCGTGACTTGCCTCCGACGCTGGTTACCGATGAAAAACGGATTCTGCAAGTTTTTAAGAACTTGCTCTCCAATGCTTTTAAGTTCACAGAGCAGGGGGGGGAGGTGGTGATACGCATGGAGCGTGCGTTGTTGGGTTGGAGCGCGGGCAACAGCAGCCTCAACCAGGCACTTGAAGTATTCGCCTTCACTGTCGAAGACACTGGTATAGGCATCCCGGAAGACCGGCAGCGTATTATCTTCGAGGCTTTTCAGCAAGCCGATGGTTCCACCGCCCGCAAATACGGCGGCACGGGCTTGGGCTTGTCGATCAGTCGTGAAATCGCCCGTCTGCTGGGTGGCGAAATTAAGTTGGCGCAAAGTGTGCCGGGTCAGGGCAGCGTTTTCGTGCTCTATGTGCCTCAGCATAACCTCAGTGAAGGCACTGTTGAAAGGAAGTCGGCCAGTGAATTAACGCGCCCTCCGGTTCGCAATGGTGTGAAGGCCACAGAGCACAGCATTCAAGACTATGAGTTGAAGTCTATGGAGTTGCAGGAGATGTCCGATGACCGCGCAGATATTAAGTCCGGCGACCGAATTTTGCTCATTATTGAGGACGACCCTGCCTTTGCTAAAATCGTTCTCGAATTGGCGCGGGAAAAAGGCTTCAGAGGTATCATCGCAATGCGTGGCGCACTGGCTCTGGAACTGGCGCGGCAATACAAGCCCGACGCAATCACCCTGGATATTAGTATCCCGGATATGGATGGCTGGACAGTTCTTGAAGTTCTCAAGCGAGATCCCGACCTGCGCCATATTCCGGTGGATATCATCACGGTTGAAGAGGACTCGCTAAGAGGCCTCACTCGGGGCGCTTTTCAGTTTCTCACCAAACCAGTGACGCGTAAACAGCTTGGCGATGTGCTGACTAAGACGCAAAAACTCCTCGACAGGCCGGTTAAAAGCATATTGCTGGTGGTTGGAGATAAGGATGATCAGAAAAAAATAACCGATTTGCTCGGCAATGATGATCTCATAATTCAGAGTGTGGTTAGCGGCAAGGCCGGTTTGATCGCCATGCGCAAAAAAATCTGCGACTGCGTGATAGTCGGAAGCAAACTTGTAGACATGACCGGCATTGAATTTATCAACGCCTTGCACAAGGATAAAACGCTGATAGGGGTGCCAGCGGTGATTTATAGCAATGCGCCGCTATCTGATGCCGAGCAGGTTGAATTGGATAAACTTGCTGAGCTCAGCGTGGTCAAAACAGTCATGTCTCCCGACCGTCTACTCGACCAGACCGCGCTGTTTTTGCACCGCGTGGTGTCTCAGTTGCCGGAGGATAAGCGCAAGTTGCTCCTGCAACTCCAGCAGGCTGAGACCAATCTGGGTGGTAAAAAGGTGTTGATCGTGGACGACGACGTGCGCAATATCTTCGCCCTTACCGCTGCCTTGGAGCGCAAGGGTATGCTGGTATCATCTGTGGAAAACGGTCGGGCTGCCATCGATATACTCAAAGCTGCGCCCGGCATTGATATCGTGTTGATGGATATCATGATGCCTGGCATGGATGGCTACACAGTCATTCGAGAAATTCGTAAACTGGTTCAATTTAAGAAGCTGCCGATTATTGCCCTCACCGCGAAGGCCATGAAGGGCGATCGCGAGATATGCTTGGAAGCGGGTGCATCGGATTATCTTAGCAAGCCGATTAATATCGAACAGCTTAGCGCGTTGATTCAGGTCTGGCTGTCACGTTAAAAAGATGGGTTTGATAGAGACGTTCCACATCACGCAACGCGAGCGCACTGAACGGATAACGTTTATCCATCTGCGGCCGGAAGATCTGGCGTTACTTGGTGAACTGCAGCCGTTGATGGAAAAGTATGTCGATGCTATTGTCGAGGCCTTCTATGTAGAATTACTGGGCCATTCGGAACCACGTAGCTTTTTTGCTGAAGAATCGACCCTGCGGCGGGTTAAGGCTGGGCAACGTGCTTATTTGCTATCGTTGTTTAGCGATGAGCTCGATGACGCCCATTTTGAGTTGCGACTGCGCATTGGTCAGGTACATGAGCGCATTGGTTTGCCACTTAAGTGGTACGTCAGTAGCATGGCGAATTTTTTCGAGCGTATCGTCACGGTCATTGAATTTCAGGCTGGGTTGCCATCCGAACGGTTGCTGACGGCGGTGCTAGCCTTGAACAAAATGATGAATCTTGATTTGCAGCTAGCGTTGGAAAGTTACGCTTCACTCTCAGCTAGGGTAAGAAGCCTCGGCCAACAACTGCAATCCACAACAGCAGCGCTCAATCAGGCTGTTAAGGCAGATAAGCAGAATGATGAGTAATAAGCTTGCAAAAGAAAGGCGAGTCGACTTATTAGCTGAGCAGGCTATCGTAGACATTGAAATACCATTATTGATGGAAGCGATTTACCGACGCTGGGGTTATGATTTTCGCGATTATGCACCTGAATCATTGAAACGAGGCGTCCTGCGCATAGTCCA
>CAIZNF010000324.1 GCA_903934275.1 uncultured Nitrosomonadales bacterium | reverse complement strand
TGGCTGGATTCCAGCGCGGGGATGATGCCTTCAAAACGGCACAGCGCATCGAATGCCGCCAGCGCTTCGTCGTCGTTGATGGCGACATATTGCGCGCGCCCCATATCTTTCAACAGACAATGCTCGGGGCCGACACCGGGGTAATCCAGCCCGGCCGAGATCGAATGCGTCTCGATGATCTGCCCGTTTTCGTCCTGTATTAGATATACCCTGTTGCCGTGCAACACGCCCACCTTGCTGTTCGCTGTCAGCGGCGCGGCATGCTTGCCGCTGGCAATGCCGTGACCGCCCGCCTCCACACCTATAATTTGCACGTTTTTTTCTTCAATATAGGGATAGAACAATCCAATGGCATTGGAACCGCCGCCAACACAGGCGATCACCGCATCCGGCTGGCGGCCGATCATCTCGGACATTTGCACCTTGGCTTCGTTGCCGATGACACACTGAAAGTCTCTTACCATCATCGGATACGGATGCGGCCCCGCCGCCGTACCAAAAATATAAAAAGTGCTTTCGACATTGGTAACCCAGTCGCGTATCGCCTCATTGCACGCATCTTTGAGCGTTTTGGAACCGCTCTCAACCGGAACAACTGTCGCTCCCAGCAACTTCATGCGAAACACGTTCGCTGCCTGACGCTGAATATCTTCCGCGCCCATATACACGACGCACTCCATGCCAAAGCGTGCAGCCACCGTCGCGGTCGCGACACCGTGCATACCCGCGCCCGTTTCTGCGATGACGCGCTTCTTGCCCATGCGCTTGGCGAGCAATGCTTGCCCGATAGCATTGTTAATCTTGTGTGCGCCGGTGTGATTCAGATCCTCGCGCTTCAGATAGATTTGTGCGCCACCCAAGTCGTCCGATAAACGCTTGGCGTGATAGACCGGACTGGGGCGTCCGACATAGTGTTTCAATTCGTAGGCGAACTCGGCTTTAAACTCGGGATCGTCGCGGTAGCGCAGATACTGCTGGCTCAGCTCTTCCACTGCCGGGATCAGTGTCTCGGCCATGTAGGTGCCGCCAAATTGGCCGAAGTGGCCGGTGCTATCTGGATAGTTGTAAGTCAATGTTGTTAACCTCGTTGATGAACGCGGCGATTTTTGCCGCATTCTTGATTCCTTTAGTTGCCTCTACGCCACTGGACACATCCACCGCATAAGGGCGCACTTGCCCGATCGCCGCCGCGACATTTCCCGCATCCAGTCCGCCCGACAATATCACCGGCAACGGTAACTGCTTGGGGATCAATGTCCAGTCGAATGTCGCTCCAGTGCCACCCGGGATGCCTTCCACATGGGCATCCAGCAGCAATCCCCGAGCGGTGTGAAAACACGCTGCGCATTGTAACAAATCCACCCCGGCTTTGACGCGGATCGCCTTGAGATAAGGTTTGCCGAATTGCGCACAATACTCGGGGGATTCGTCGCCGTGGAATTGCAATAAATCCAGCGGCACAGCGGTCAGCGCCTCGCGCACCGCCTCCGCACTGGCATTCACGAACAACCCGACCACGGAGACGAACGGCGGCAACGCAGCAGCCAGTTGCGCGGCCTGCGCGATGCTCACATGGCGCGGACTGCGCTCGTAGAACACCAGTCCGATGGCATCCGCGCCGCTATGCGCGACTGTCAGTGCATCTTCGACGCGGGTAATGCCGCAGATCTTGACGCGCGTCACAACACCCCCCCTAACCCAGTCCCGTGCTCCATTTGCGGCAACCCCCACTTCGCTTCATATTTAATCCGCCGCAAGTATAAGCCATCCGGAGCAAAGGTCGGTGCGGCAAAACTGCGTTCGCGGCTACCCAATACTTCCTCGATCCACTCCGGCGGGTATTTTCCCTTGCCCACATACACCAGACAACCGATGACATTGCGCACCATGTGGTGCAAGAACGCATCGGCGCTTAAATCGAATATCAGCATCTCGCCCTGCTGCCTGATGTCCAGCTGACGCAGATGCTTGATCGGCGATTTAGCCTGGCATTGAGCCGCGCGGAATGCGCTAAAGTCATGCTCACCCACCAGATATTGAGCGGCAGCCCGCATCGCCGCAATATCCAGTGGCGCGTGAAACCAACCCACTTTACCGGCATGTATCGCGCTACGCGTGGCGCGGTTGATCAGCAAATAACGATAGCTGCGCCCATGCGCGGAGAAGCGTGCATGAAATTCGTCCGGCACCGGGTGCGCCCAGCGCACCGCGATGCTGTCCGGCAGCAACGCATTCACGCCGCGCATCCAAGCGGTCAGCGGGCGCTCGGCATGAGTATCGAAATGTACCACCTGCTCCAGCGCATGTACTCCGGTGTCGGTGCGTCCCGCCGCGATGATTGAAATCGGCTCACCGGCAATTTGGCTCAAGGCGCGCTGCAGCGTGTCCTGCACGGTATATTCATCCGTTTGGCTCTGCCAGCCGCAGTACGGGCTGCCGTCATATTCCACGCCCAATGCTATCCTCATGGCGAGACTCTCATCTTCTTGCCAGCCACAATACCAGCGATGCCCCACGAGGCAACAGCACATCAGTTAATGCAAAACGGTTCAACGGTAAAATTCGCATGGAGGCAGCCAGTAAGCACCAGATCAGAGTTTGTGCGGTGAGATGGAATTGCAATCTTCACTCCAAAAGAAAACGGCGGCTCAATGCTGAGCCGCCGTTAGGACAAAGTTTCAATTAGCCGATTAAATCAAGCAGAGATTGTGCGGCCTCACGCTGCCCATCGTCACCCTCGCGCAGAACATCCTCAAGAATTTCACGCGCACCGACCGCATCACCCATTTCCTGATATGCCTTGGCCAAGTCGAGTTTTGTCGCAACTTCATGCCAATGTTCGTCCTTGACTTCCAGTGCCGGTTCGCTCGGCGTTGCTGCATCATCAAAATTCAGGCTGATGCCCGCCAAACCAGTCTCGACAGGTTGCGCCTCCAGCGCCGGTTTTTCTGCCGCGATTTCGATCGGAAAGTCCAGCGTAAACTCCATACCGT
>CAIZNF010000323.1 GCA_903934275.1 uncultured Nitrosomonadales bacterium | reverse complement strand
CCAAAAGGTGAGTACGCTAAACGGGGCAATTCTTTGTTTAATCTGCGGAAATCTGCGTAATCTGCGGACAACTGCTTTTTGTAGGTTTATTGATAGAGGAGAGGGCAATGAGAAAATTCTGGATAGCTTTCGCAGGGCTGGCGCTGAGTGCCTGCGTCACCATCAACATCTACTTCCCCGCCGCAGCAGCCGAAAAGGCGGCAGACATGATTATTGATGAAGTGTGGAAAACCCAGAAACCAGCGCATTCAACATCGAATCAAGCACAGCCTGCCGCAAATCAACCTGCCGTAAAGGAGACAAAATGAACGCACTGATCCGATTTCTTGTTGCGATGGTTGCAATGGTTGCCGCGCTGAACGTATTTGCTGCAGCCGACCTCGAAGTCAACACTCCGGGCATAAACGCCATCAAGCAGAGCATGCAGGCGCGCCATGCGCAGCTTGCCGCCCACTATAACAGCGGTGCGGTGGGGCTGACGGCGGATGGTATGGTTGCATTGCGCGATGCCGGTGCTGTGCCCCTGGCGCAACGCCAGTCGGTAAATGCGTTGGTGGACGCCGAGAACAATGATCGCAATGCGCTGTATGCCGAAATTTCCAACGCAAACGGCCACCCCGAATGGCAGGCTGAAATCCGCAGCACCTTCGCGCAACGCTGGATACAGCGTGCCCAGCCGGGCTGGTGGGTGCAGAGCGGCGGCGCGTGGAAGCAGAAATAATCTTTCTCCCGGCGCTAGCGCGCTACCCTCTCCCGTAGACGGGAAAGGATTGGGAGAGTAACCGTAGGGTGGGCTCTGCCCACCATGTCGGGCGCAGCCCGACCTACATTTAGCCCCGGCTTGCCCGGTTCAGGTTGGTCAATATATGAATCCCACCCTCGTCTTCGACATCGAAACCATCCCCGACATCGCCGGGCTGCGTGCGCTGCATGAACTGGATGCGCAGGTCAGCGATGCCGAAGTGGCGGAGATGGCTTTCCAGTTGCGCCGCCAAAAAACCGGCAGTGATTTTCTGCCGCATCATCTGCATCGTGTGGCGGCGATTTCCTGCTCATTGCGCGAGGGCGACAACTTCAAAGTTTGGTCGCTGGGCGGCCTAGAGGAGGACGAAGGCTCTATCATCCAGCGTTTTTTCGACGGCATCGACAAGTACACGCCGCAACTGGTGTCGTGGAACGGTGGCGGTTTCGATCTGCCGGTGCTGCATTATCGCGGCCTGATCCACGGCGTGCAGTGCCCGCGCTACTGGGACATGGGCGAGGATGACCGCGAGTTCAAGTGGAACAACTACATCAGCCGTTACCACACCCGCCACATAGACCTGATGGATTTGTTGGCGATGTACACCGGACGCGCCAATGCGCCGCTGGACGAGCTGGCAAAACTGATCGGCTTTCCCGGCAAACTGGGCATGGACGGCAGCAAGGTGTGGAGCGCGTATCAGCAGGGCAGGCTCGAAGAGATACGCAATTACTGCGAGACCGATGTGGTGAATACCTGGCTGGTGTTCGCGCGCTTTCAGATGATGCGCGGTGTGTTGACCCGCGCACGCTTTCAGCAAGAATGCGAGCTGGTGCGCGCCGAACTGGGCAAACTCGATCAATCTCACTGGCGCGAGTTTCTGGCTGCGTGGCCCCTACAAGAACGGAATTGAATAAATGACCACGGAAAACAGAGTAACAATCGAGTCGTTGGATCAGGAAGGGCGCGGTGTTGCGCACTTTGACGGCAAGGTAATTTTCATTGAGGGCGCGCTGATCGGCGAGACTGTCAGCTATAGCTCGTACCGCAAAAAGCCCTCCTTCGAGTTGGCGCAAGTCACGCAAATTCACAAGTCATCATCGATGCGCGTGCAGCCCAAGTGCAGGTATTTCGGCGTGTGCGGCGGATGTTCCATGCAGCACCTGGAAGCCGGTGCGCAGGTCGCGGTGAAACAGCGCATTCTCGAAGACAGTTTGTGGCATATCGGCAAGGTCAAGGTGGAAACCATTCTGCCGCCAATTCACGGGCAGACATGGGGTTATCGCGAGCGTGCGCGTCTCTCGGTGAAGCATGTCATCAAAAAAGGCAAGACGCTGGTGGGTTTTCACGAAAAACGCAGCAGCTTTGTGGCCGATATGCAGCACTGCGAAATTCTCGCGCCGAAGATTGCCGGATTGATTCCACTGCTGGCTGAACTGATAGACGGGTTGTCCATCCGCGAGAAACTGCCACAGATCGAGGTCGCGGCGGGCGAGCATGTCGATGCGCTGGTACTGCGCGTGATGCAGCCGCCCTCGGCGAGTGACGAGGCTGCGTTGCGCGCTTTTGCCGACCTGCACGGAATTCAATTCTGGTTGCAGTCCAAGGGTCCCGACACCGTTGTACCGTTTCATCCTTTGGCTGCTCCTACGCTTACCTATACCCTGCCAGAGTTCGGCATCGAGATGCCGTTTGCTCCGATTGAATTTACTCAGGTAAATAGCGCCTTGAATCGCGTAATGGTCAGCCGCGCCTTGCGTTTGCTCGCCCCGCAACCCGGTGAACGCGTCGCGGATTTTTTCTGCGGTCTGGGCAACTTTACCCTGCCTATCGCGCGTAGCGGCGCACAAGTGCTGGGTATCGAAGGCAGCGCCGCGCTGGTGAAGCGCGCAATGCAGAATGCCGCGCATAACGGTCTCGATAAAGACACCCTTTCCCTTCGGGGGAAGGGTGGGGTGGGGGCTGAGTTTTGTGCAATGAACCTGTTCGAGCTGGATGAGGTTGCCCTTGCGCAGCTCGGAAAATTTGATAAATGGCTGATTGATCCGCCGCGTGATGGCGCGATGGAATTAGTGAAGGCGATCACTCCGAAAACCGCGCCACAGCGCATTGTCTATGTGAGTTGCAACCCCGCCACATTGGCGCGGGATGCGCAGGTGCTGGTTCAGGATCGCGGCTATACGCTGAAGGCGGCGGGCGTGATGAATATGTTCCCGCACACCTCACATGTGGAATCTATCGCCTTGTTCGAGAAAATGTAATGGAGTCACTAAGCCGGGCGAGCCGGAACCAAAAATGGCAAGCGGTCTTCCCGTAGGTTGGGCAAAGCGAAGCGTGCCCAACGAACAGAGATGCCATTTTTATGTTGGGCACGCTACGCTTTGCCCAACCTACGCAAT
>CAIZNF010000322.1 GCA_903934275.1 uncultured Nitrosomonadales bacterium | reverse complement strand
GTATCACGTCTCCGGTGCGCTGCAATAATTCGGTCATGGCGGGAAAGGAAATATCCTCGACCGCTTCCACCGTGATTTGCGCCTGACCAATATCTTCAGTGGGAAAAAATCCCTTGGGCAAGGCCATAAACAGCGCGATGGTGAGGGCCAACGTGCCGACCGCGATGCCGAGTACCATGCGGCTGTTGCACAAGGCCAAGTCGAGCGCACGCTCGTAGAATGACAGCACCCGGGTGAAGCCGCGCTCGAACCATGCGGTAAATTTCAGGCCCCGATCTGTTGTTTGATGTCGGGTTGTTTCATGTTGCGGCGTTTCAGTTTCCTGTTGGACAAGGAAGCGGCTGGCCAGCATTGGGATCAGCGTAAGCGACACTACAGCTGATACCAGCACGGCGATTCCCACCACGGCGGCAAATTCATGGAACAGCAGGCCGATCACGCCGGGCATGAAAAATATCGGAATAAATACTGCAACCAGCGAAACAGAAATTGAAATGATGGTGAAGCTCATCTCCTTAGACCCTTGCAGCGCGGCCTGTAGCGGTGGCATACCATTCTCGACATGGCGCACGATGTTTTCCAGCATCACGATGGAATCATCCACCACCAGCCCGACCGCAAGTGTGATGGCGAGCAAAGAAATGTTATCCAGGCTGTAGCCGAAAGCGCCCATCAGCGCCACTGTCCCCAACAGCGAAATCGGCAACGACAGCGCGGGAATTAAAGTGGCGGTGGCTTTGCGCAGAAACAGGAACATCACCAGCACGACCAAAACTATCGTGATTGCCAGCGTGATTTTCACGTCATGGATCGCATTGCGGATAGACACCGAGCGGTCATTGCGCAATTTGAGTTGAACGGACGATGGCATCTGCGCGATGAGTCCGGGCATCGCTGCCTTGATCGCATCCACTGTAGCGACGGTGTTGGCACCCGGTTGGCGCTGCACCGAAAGCGTGATGGCACGTTCGCCGTTGACCCAGCTTGCCGTCTTTACCGATTCCACGCTATCCTCGACCAGCGCAACATCGGTTAGCCGCACCGGTGCGCCGCTCGGGGCAGTGGCTACAATCAGGTTGGCAAATTCGGCCGCATTGTTCAGTTGTCGGTTGGCCTGAATGATGAGCGTCTGGCGCGACCCTTCGAGCGAGCCGACAGGGGAGTTGGCGTTGGCGCTACGCAGCGCGACAGCGATGTCGTCTATGGTCAGGTTGCGTGTCGCCAACGCCTCCGGGCTCACACGAATACGCACCGCATATTTTTTTTGCCCGTTGATGTTCACCTGTGCCACACCGGAAAGCGTGGACAGCGTCGGTGCAATAAGGTCGCTGGCAAAGCTGTTTAAATCCGAAAGTGACATTGAGGGAGAGGTCAGTGCCAGGAAAATAATCGGTGCGTCGGCGGGGTTAACTTTTTGATAGGACGGCGGCGTAGTCATTTCCGTCGGCAAGGAGCGTTGCGCGCGCAGCAACGCTGCCTGCACATCGATGGAGGCACTGTTGATGTTGCGATTCTGATCGAATTCCAGCGTGATCGAGGTGCTGCCCAGTGTGCTTGTCGAGCTGATCACGGCCAAGCCGGAAATGGTGGAGAACTGGCGTTCGAGTGGCGTGGCTACCGAAGAGGCCATGGTCTCCGGGCTGGCACCTGGAAGCGATGCGTTGACTGAGATGGTGGGAGTATCGTAACTCGGCAACGCGGCAATGGGTATGTCGCCATAGGCAAGGATACCGGCCAGCACGGCGGAGGCCGATAGCAGCACCGTCATGACCGGGCGGCGGATACATAGTTCAGAAATGTTCATTGCTTGCCCGCGTTGTCGGGCTTCGCTGCGCCCTTGCCCGTGTTCTTGTCGTGGCTTTCCTCTGTCTTCTGTTTTCTGCCCTCTGATTCATCCACCACAATACCCGGCCTGATGTTCTGCGCGCCCTCCACGACGACACGCACACCCGGTGTGATACCTTCGACCACGGCGATGCCGTCCTGGATCAAACGCACCTTGACTGGCAGCGATGTTACCTTGCGGTCTGCCCCGATCACATAAATAAATTTCTTTTCCGGCCCGGTTTGCACCGCCTGCACAGGAACTGTGAGTGCGCCGGTCAGCGTGCGCGGCGCAAGCGTTACCGTGACAAACATACCCGGCCAGAGGCGATTATCCGGGTTGGGAAACTGTGCCTTGAGGCGAATGGTGCCACTTGTTGTATCCACCGCATTGTCGACAAATACCAAGCGTCCTTTAAGTGCTGGCTGACCGGCCTGATCCAGCTCCGCGCTGACAGGCACTTCGCCTTTGGCAAATATCTGCTGCAAAGCGGCAAGTTCGCGTTCCGGCAATGTGAAGCTGACGTTGATCGGGTCAATTTGCGTGATGTTCACCAGCGGGATGCCACCGGGCTGTACCAGACTTCCCGGGTAGATTGCAATGGCACCCGTGCGCCCGGAAATCGGTGCGCTGATTTCGCCGAAGCTGCGTGCCACGTGGCTTGCTTCCGCAGATGCATGGTCGATTGCAACTTGGCCGCGTAGCGCATTTACCTGGTTCTGTGCCGCATCAAATTCTGCCTGTGAAACAAATTCCTGCTTGAGCAACTCACGCTGGCGTTCGAGGTTGCGCTCGGCATTTGCCAGGTCGCTACGATCCTTGATTACCTGCGCTTCGGCCTTGCTGAGATTGGCATTCTCGGTACGCGTATCAAGCGTGAATAACCGGTAGCCCTTGTGTACAAACTGTCCTTCCTTGATATGTACTGCTTTGACGGTGGCGCTGATTTGCGGGCGCACCTCAACAGTTTGTAGCGCTGATACCGTACCGTTTGCAGTGAGCCTGACCGATATATCGGTTTGCGCCACGGTGGCGCTTACCACCTGGGTCACGCCGGCTCCCTTGGGTTTGGCTGCGGGGCTGCCAGCCTGCCAGAACCAGATTCCGGCAGCCAGCGCAATAAGCAGGATGGCAACCGGTGCGATCCATGTGCGCCGCTTAGCGCGCACCGAAGGTGCTGCCAGGGATTCTGCTGAGGATTCTGCCAAGGATTCTGCTTGAGACACCACTTCCATTTAAAAACCTCGTCTTAAAAAAATTGCTACTGATAGCGCAACGCCTCTATCGGATCAAGCTGGGCCGCTTTGTGTGCCGGATAAAAGCCGAAGAATATGCCAACTGTTGCTGCCACACCAAATGCCACGACCGCCGAACTGCCCGAGATGATGACCATTGTACCGGTTAGCTTATTGACCAGAAGCGCGCCGCCGATACCTAATAGCAGGCCAATGAAGCAACCGGCTACCGAGATGATGATGGCTTCCAGCAGAAATTGCAGCAAGATGTCTCGTTCACGCGCGCCGATTGCCATGCGAATGCCAATTTCGCGGGTGCGTTCGGTTACCGAAACCAGCATGATATTCATGATGCCGATACCGCCCACCAGCAGTGAAACCGATGCAATTGCGCCAAGCAGCAACGACATGACGCGCGTGCTCTCTTCGGCGGAATCAGCTGCAGCCGTGAGATTGCGCAGGGAGAAGTCGTTATCCATACCTTCGCGTATGCGATGCCGCTGGCGTAGTAATTCTGTCATGGATTTTTCAACTGCGGGCATGATTTCCTGGGTGGTGGTCTGCACCATGATCATGCGCACCGATCCCTGAAATTGGGAGCCGAATACCTGACGTTGCGCGGTAGTAAGAGGAATAATGATGGTGTCGTCCTGATCGCGCCCATCCATGCCCTGGCCCTTGCCCGCTAATGTCCCGAGGACGACAAATGGGCTTTGGCGGATGCGGAAGGTCTTGCCGACAGGATCTTCGTCGCCGAATAAATTTTCTGCCGCAGTTTTGCCGACCAGCGCGACACGCGTGGCGGAGCGCACATCCGAGTCGGTGAAGGCAGATCCCGAAATAACCGGCCAGGAGCGCGCCTCCAGATAGGCCGGGGTGGTGCCGATAATGGAGGTGTTCCAGTTGTTTGGCCCATACACAACCTGGGCATTGCCGGGGTGAATCGGTGCCGCGACCTGCACGCCGGGCAGTTCGGTAATCGCATCTGCATCGCCAGATGTCAGGGTAAGATTGCCGCCTCCGCCCGAGCGAACTCCGCCTGCCGAAGTGCTGCCGGAAAGCAGCACGAACAGGTTGCTGCCCATCGCGGCGATGGTTTGCTTGATGGCATATTGCGCGCCTTGTCCGATGGACATCATCAATACCACCGCACCGACACCGATCACCATGCCGAGCATGGTCAGCATGGTGCGCAGGCGGTTAGCTCCCATCGCTCGCCACGCTTCGCCGAGCATTGCGAAAAATCCAGATTTGCGAGCATCCGCTACGCGGCTTGCCTGCTTACCCCACTTCATCCCGTACGGGCGATTCATGAATCGCCCCTACCGCGTTGCGTAAAAACTTGCTTGCTTGCATATAACCCATATGCGGCGCGGCGCAATTATTTGCGCGCCTTGCATTTGGGCGAACTCTGAATTTTTAGATGTTCTCATCATGCAGTGATCTCTTGTGTAAGTTCGTCGCTGACGATGCGCCCGTCATGGAATCTCACTTGGCGTTTGGCGTGCCGGGCAATGTCTGTTTCGTGGGTCACCAGTACGATGGTGATGCCTTCACGGTTAAGTTCTTCAAATAACGCCATGATTTCTTCGCTGGTTTGGCTGTCGAGATTGCCTGTTGGCTCGTCGGCGAGAAGCAAGCGAGGGCGGTTAATCAGTGCGCGCGCAATTGCCACGCGCTGCTGTTGCCCACCGGAAATTTTGTTGGGCATGGAGGCCGCGTAGCCTCCCAGCCCGACCTTGGCAAGCAGTGCCTGTGCGCGTTGTTTGCGCTCTTCGTGTTTCACCCCGCAATAGATCAGCGGTAATGCGATATTGTCCAGCAACGTCATGCGCGGCAACAAATTGAAGCCTTGAAATACGAAGCCGATGGTGCGGTTGCGCAACAAGGCCAGCTCATCTTTTCCCAGACCCGCAATATCGCGACCATCCAGAACATAGCGCCCGGCACTCGGCTTGTCGAGACAACCTAGGAGGTTCATAAAAGTGGATTTGCCTGAACCGGAGGGGCCCATGATCGCGACAAATTCACCTGTAGCGATATTGAGGCTGACATCTTTCAATGCCGGAAATAATCCGGCGGACGTTTCGTACGACTTGTGCAGGCTTTCAATGCGAATGACGGATTCTGCCATTAGAACATTCTCATTGGTGGCCTGCCACCGGAGCCTGTAGATTTGTCTGTCACCTGCGCGTCGCCAATTACAACTTGGTCGCCCGCTTTGAGTTCTCCACCGACGATTTCAGTATTGCGGTTGTCGGTGATTCCGAGTGTCACACCGACGGGTTTTAACTTGCTTTTCTCAAGCACATATACCTTGCCGGAAAAAGCATCACGTTTGGGTTTTGCGCCATCAGTATTTGCTGAACCACCGGGTCGGTTGCCACCTTTTTGTGCATCATTTTTTTTATCGGCCTCCTGGCTTTGATTGGCCGATGGCTTTAGTATTTCGGTATTGGCCGGTTTGAAGCGCAGCGCGGCATTGGGAACCAGCAACGCATCCTTGCGCTGGGCTACCGCGATGTTCACATAGGCGGTCATGCCGGGTAGCAATATTTGCTCGGGATTGCCCACATTGATCACCACATCGTAGGTTACTACATTTTGCACCGTGGTCGGATTAAGCCGTATCAGCTTGACCTCGCCCTGAAAGTTGCGCCCCGCAAAGGCATCTACGGTGAAGCGCACTGTTTGCCCTACACGGATGTTGCCGATATCAGCTTCGGCAAAATTTGCGTCTATCTGCATCTTGGATAGATCCTGCGCGATCTTGAATAATGTCGGGGTCTGCAAGCTGGCCGCAACGGTTTGGCCGACATCCACCGAGCGGTCCACAACCACACCGGACACCGGCGAACGGATCACAGAATAAGCCAGGTTGGCATGATCTTTTTCCACCGTTGCGCGCGCCAATTGCAATTGCGCTTCGGCGGATTTTTTGGCTTGCACAGCGGTATCCAGTTCCTGCCGCGAAACATACTCGTTCGCAAACAGGTTGCGCATGCGCGCTTCGTTTGCGGTGGTTAATTCCAGCGAAGCCTGGGCGCTTTGCACGCTGGCCAGGCTTTGCTTTTGTTGCGCGGCGAGCAGGGCATCATCCAATTCCAGCAAAATCTGCCCCTTTTCGACTTTGCTGTTGAAATCCACATAGAGCTTTTTTACCGTGCCGGAAACTTGCGTGCCGACATTTACCAGAGTTACCGGATTGATCGTGCCGTTGGCCGAGACGGTCTGGCTGATATCGCTTGTTTTAACTTCCTGCAGGCGATATTGTTGTTCGGGTGCGGTCGTGTAGTATTGTCGATAAACGATGATGCTGGCTGCTATGGCAGCAACAGCGAGAAAAAACAAGCCCACCGGTGAACGCAATATTTTTTTCATATATGGCTTTTCATATCCGGTTTTTTATCTCTGGTTTTTCATATCTGGTTTTTCATGCTCGGCTTTTCGCTGTCAGGGAGCAGTGTCAGGTTGTTTGCTGCTGTTCGGCAATGCTTGCAATAAGTTGGAGTCCAGACTGCCCATTGTCTGGGCAAGCGTGGCGCGGCTGATGTTCCAGTTAAACGTGGATTGAATGCGTTGTTGGCGCGCGCTGGCCAGGGCGCTTTGCGCATTCAATACATCCAGCATGCTGCCCACCCCCGCTTTGTAACGGCCAAGCGCGACACGCTCCGATTGCTCAGCGCTGTTCAGCAAGTCGGCGGTTGAGCGCAGTGATTGTGTCGCCGTGGCGAGATTTTGATAAGCTGTCCAGACATCCAAAGCCACTTGTAAACGCAGGCGTTCCAGTTGCGCATTTTTGGTTTCTACTTGCGCTTCGGCGGCGCGTATCCGATAGGTTGGCGCGAAACCTGAAAAAATCGGCACACTTAGAGTAATGCCGGCCGATGAGCCGCGCGAGGTGTCGCCAGCACTGTTGCTTTGATTGGTCGATGCGGATAGGGAAATAGACGGTTTTCCTGCCGCACGCGCCGCGTCTACATTGGCCTCAGCGGCTTTTACCTGTGCTGCCGCAGCATATAAATCGGGGCGACGTTGCCGTGCTTCCTCTATCAATGTAGCAATATCGTGCTCAAAAATTTTAAGTGCTTCAGATTCCATTTTTTTCGCAAGATCGGCTTCCGCATAATCGGTAGTTCTGCCAGTAGTGACATCAAGTTTTAGCGGGTTGTTGATGGGGCCTTTCTGGATGGAAAAACCATTTGCAGCTTCCAGCGGCACATCCCGGTGGGCATCCATTCCAAGCATGTTTGCCAGCGTACCCTTTGCATTTTTCATGCTGCCATTGGCGGTAATGCGGTTCAGCGTGGCTTGCGAGTATGCGGTTTGCGCTTGTAGCTTGTCGGCAGGTGTCGCGCTCCCGGTGATATAACGCGCCTCGGCGGCAGCAAAACTTTCCTTCGCGGCGCGCTCCGATTCGTGCGCGGCATCCAGTGCGGCAAGAGTTGCCTGTGTTTGGTAAAAAGCCTGTACCGCAGAGAGAAACACCGCTTGTACCGTGCTGTCCTGTGTGGCAGTCGCGGCAACAAGTAATTGGCGCGCATTTTCCAGATTGGACGCACGCGCACCGAAGTCATACAGCAAATATGAAAGGCTCAAGCCGATGTTGCGTTGTGAGACGCTGGGTGCGGCATTTACCCAACTGCGGTTGCCTGAAGCGGTCAGGCTGGAACTGGGCAAGTAGTTCGCGTTGCTTACGCCTACCTGCGCCGCCTGCACCCGCGCACTTGCCCACACCTCGCGGGTTTGCGGGTTGTTGCACAACGCGATACTGACCACATCCAGTAAACCGAAGAGCTTTTGGCCGGACACCTGGTTGAGCGCGCCATCCGTGGCTTCCGCACAGGGATCCCCAACCGAAGCGCCCTGGCGCAATGCAGGCCGGGGCGGCAGTAGGGCCTCTGTGCCGAACGGGTCGGAAATTTCTCCGGCAACAACCAGCCCGTTATGGAGGCACAGCAGGCATAGCCCGATCCAAATATAGATCGGGCTATGCCTGCCCTGAGCCTGTCGAAGCGCCCCGGCATGGCGGGTATAGTCTAATCTACGGTTATGGCTTTGCCGCATGAAAAATTTTATTCATAAAGTGCGAAAGTTTATACATTAAGAAACTGAAACAGCCATGTCGGAATTGTCCGGTTTCCATCGCGGCGTTACCTGTGAAATTTCCGGCATTGATTCTAGTGCCATGCAATCTCTCTTGCTGATTATCAGCACTTCAGTATAGCTGTCCCAGTGCTATCGAAAGCGGGTTTATTGTAATAAATTGTATTCTACGAGATGACGTGACTGCCGAAAATGTGCGGATGTGGAGCACAGTAAAATTGGCAGTTAAATTCTGGGGCGCGATTTAGCGCGCAATTTTTTTATGGTGCCGTTGCACGACGAATTAGCCTCCTTTAAAGCGGATGACAGTGTATGTTTTTGTGCAAATTGCACTGCTTGGCAAAATACGTAATGCGCAATTGTCCCATTAATTATCAGCCACAATACTTAAACCGCAGGCTTTAATCTTAGCCTTGAAAAAAATCAGTAGGCGTGGAAAATTACGATTGGTACTGTCTGGGTTTGTGCTAAAATTGATACGTCCGCAAAAATGGTGTTTCCGCGAGGCTTGGAACAGCAATGAAAACAATTCACCCTTCACCCTTCACCCTTCACCCTTCTTGCGCTATGCGCACTGTGTTTACCGCTAACAGCCCAAGCGCAAACCCCCGCCGATGCTGGGCAGCTTCTACAGCAGATCGAAAAAGAACGCGCCGCAACACTCCCTAAAAAAACCGCCCCGGTAATTTCACCCGCCCCGCAACCCATGCGGCCTGTGACAGGTGTTATGGTCACGGTGACAACATTCCGGTTTACGGGCAACACTCTGCTCGGCAATGATGAGCTCGCACCACTCGTCGCAGAATATCTCAACCGCCCCATCAGCTTTGCCGAATTGCAGAAAGCCGCCGCCGCTGTGGCAGAAGCCTACCGCGCCGCAGGTTGGGTGGTGCGCGCCTATTTGCCGCAGCAGGACATTCAGAATGGCGTCGTCACCATCCAGATCGTCGAGGCTGTATTTGGCGGCGTAAAAATTGAAGGTGTACCCGCCAAACGGATTGCGCTCGCGCAGATTCAAAACGGTTTCGAGGCGCAGCAACCCAAGGGCGCGCCGCTCAACAGCAACGCCCTCGACCGCGCCCTGCTGCTGGCCGATGACCTGCCCGGTGTCGCCGTCTCCGGCAGCTTGCAAGAAGGTGCCAATGCGCGTGAAACCGACCTGATTCTCAAGCTGGCCGACGAACCGATCATCGTCGGCGAAGCCAGCCTTGACAACACAGGCTCGCGTTCCACCGGCAGCGAGCGCTTCACCGCCAACCTCAATTTCAACAGTCCGTTCGGCTACGGTGATCTGGTTAGCAGCAACCTCATCCACACTCAGGGCAGCGATTATTTGCGGCTCGGCTTTACCCTGCCGGTCGGCGCGGATGGCTGGCGGGTGGGCGCGAATGCTTCTGCCTTGAGCTATCGCCTGATTGCGCCCGAGTTCGCAGCCCTGAATGGCAAAGGCACTTCTTCCACGGTTGGGCTGGATGCCAATTACCCGATCATCCGCTCCCGCCTCAAAAATCTCTATCTGGGCATGAATTACGACCAAAAGCAGTTCGATAACCAGTCCTCCGGCGCGATCCAATCGCATTACCAAATTGATACCTTCACAGCCAATCTCAATGGCAACCTGTTCGACAACCTCGGTGGCGGTGGTGCAAACAGCGCAAGTCTGGCGTTAGTATCGGGGCGTGTGGCGTTGGGCAATCTCGACGCGGGTGAGAATGCCGCGCTCGGCGGCAGCTTCAGCAAACTGCGCTATAGTTTGAGCCGCCAGCAAGTCATCACCGACAGCGTCGCGTTCTACGCCGCGCTGTCAGGGCAAGATGCCAACAGCAAAAACCTCGACTCCTCGGAAAAATTCTACCTCGGCGGCAGCGGCGGGGTGCGCGCTTATCCGACCAGCGAAGGCGGTGGCTCCAGCGGCAATCTGCTCAATCTCGAATTGCGCGGGCGCTTGCCGCAAGGGTTTGTGCTGACCGGTTTCTACGACCACGGCCACGTCAGCAACTACGACGGCAGCCAGAGCTACAGCCTCAAGGGTGCGGGTGCATCGCTCTCTTGGCAGGCGGAATTCGGCCTGAACCTCAAAGCCACCTGGGCGCAGCGCATCGGCACCAACCCCAACCCAACTGCCACCGGCAACGACCAGGATGGATCGTTGCACAAGAACCGTTTCTGGCTAACGGCTAGCCAGCCGTTCTGACGGGCATAACAAATTGTCGCCCCAGATTATGAATCACAGCGTGCCCGTTCCCTCTCCTCAATCCTCCCCCGCAGGCGGGGGAGGAAGCGAACGAACGCTTCGCGTGATTCACGTTAATTGATATGAACCTGGCAGGCCACAGATTTTGTAGGTCGGGTTTCAACCCGACAGCAGAGATTGAACGAAGCGCGCGTCGGGTTGAAACCCGATCTACAACTGCCGTTGCATCGTTCCTGGAGATCGTTGGAACGGTGGCCTGTGGGCACAAAGATGGAGCATCAAACGTGATCGAACAAGCCCTAAATTTCGTCCCCGGCATCCGGTGCGGTATCCGGGCTGGCGGCCAACCAGGCATCGAAACCGGCCAACTCGCCGCGCGCCTGGCGTTCGCGAAAATAGGCTTCGGTCTTCAATGCCGAGACTTTTTCGGCGATCACCGTTATGAAAAACGGGTTCATTTGCTGTCGAAGTGCGCGTCGAGTTTGTCAAGCAAAGCCAATCCGCGCTCCGTTTTTCCGGTGCCGCGCTCGGCACGCAGGCGAAAGCGTGTTTCCGCATCGAACTCGGCAAGTATCAGCGTCGTCATATCATCGATCAGACGATTAAGGGGTGTGCCGCGACTCTTTGCCAGAGCCTTAAGCCTCCGGTGTTTTTCGTCGGGCAAGCGAACAGTGAGTGCAGCCATGTCATATCTCCTTCAAAAAATCCTCGGGAGACGCGATGCGCAACTGCGGAAAACGCAACTCCATGTTCCGCAGATGGCGCAAATTTCGCGTCACGATGAAATCTGCCCCGCCAGCTACAGCCAACTCGACCAGATGGTTGTCAGCCTCGTCCGGCAGATTGGGACGCCACGAGTAATACACCCGCGTCCATTCGCAGCTGGCAAAAAATATATCAAGCAATTCGTCTCGCTCACCCGCGTTCAGTTTGCAGGTTTCAAACAAATTGTCGCGCCCGAAAACATCCTCGTATTCATTGAACAGCGCATTTCCCATCAAAGGCAGGCATCGCCCCTTCAGGCAGGCCGCGACAACAGCGTTTGCCGCCCCAGTACCAAGACAGGCTCCCAGAAACACGTTGGTATCAATCACGACTCTCATGATTACATGGTAGCAATTATGCAACCACATTCCAAGCTTTTCGTCATTCCGGGTTTGATCATGAATCCAGTTTTTGGGTGGGCTATGCCTGTCCTGCCTGTTGAAGCTGCCCACCATACCTGTCCTGAGCCTGTCGAAGCGGTCGGGCGCGGCCCGACCTACAACTGCAAGAACAACCCACGCACCCCCGGAGCAATATCATGAACAAAGCCTACCGCCTGATCTGGAACGAAACCACCCACACTTGGGCCGTCGTTTCCGAGCTCGCCAAAGCCCGTGGCAAGCGCGCCTCCGGTGCGGTGATTCTGGCTGCGGCAGGCATCCTGCTCGCGCCGTCACTTCCGGCTTTTGCAGCCCCGCCCAACCCGCCTGCCGCGACCCAATTACCCACCAGCGGTCAGGTCGTCGCCGGGCAAGCGGCCATCACGCAAAGAGGCACGACGATGAACATCAACCAGAGTACGAATAACGCCGCGATCAACTGGCAGACGTTCAACATCGGCAGCGCCGCGCAGGTTAATTTTATCCAGCCCTCGGCCATGAGTGCCACACTCAACCGCGTGTTCGACCCCAACCCCAGCCAGATATTCGGGCGCATCAACGCCAACGGGCAAGTGTTTCTGAGCAACGCCAGCGGCGTGTATTTTGGGCGCAGTGCCAGCGTCAACGTCGGCGCGCTCACCGCCACCACGCACAGCATCAGCGATGCCGATTTTATGGCGGGTAACTTGCGCTTCACACGCAACGGCGCAACCGGAACGGTCATCAACGAGGGCGACCTCACCGCGAACCTCGGCGGCTACATCGCGCTGCTCGCACCAGAAGTGCGCAACAGCGGCGTGATCGTCGCGCAACTCGGCACGGTGGCGCTGGCAGCGGGTGAGGCGTTTGAGCTGCAGTTTGACGGCAACCGCCTGGCCAATATCCGTGTCGAACCGGCGACGATCAATGCCCTGTTGGAGAACGGCAATGCGGTGCATGCGCCGGGTGGGCTGATCATTCTCTCGGCATCCGCAGCGAACAGCCTGCACGGCAGCGTGGTAAATAACAGCGGCGCATTGGTGGCGAGCAGCCTGACCGAGCAGGGTGGAAAGATTCGCCTTGAAGGCGACCACATCACTTTGGCCTCAGGTGCCCGTCTTGAAGCCACTGGTGCCACAAGTGGCGGCGAGGTGTTGGTCGGCGGCGGCTGGCAAGGCAGCGGCGATCTACGTAATGCCACCACAGTCAATATGGAATCTGGAGCGACCATCGACGTATCCGCCACAAAAGTCGGCGCTGGCGGGACGGCGGTATTGTGGTCGGATGTAACCAAGGCGGCGTCGCTCACCACCGTGGTCGGCACCATCCTCGCCAAGGGCGGTGCCGAAGGCGGCGACGGCGGTCGTATCGAGACTTCCGGCCACAACGTAGACATCGGCCTCGCCAGCGTTTCCGCCAGTGCAGCGAAAGGCACCGGTGGCCTCTGGCTCATTGACCCGACCGACGCGACGATCGACCAGGCTGTCGCCGACAGCTATGCCACCACGCTGAACGGCGGCACCAGTGTTGAAAATGTTGTGACCGGTGATATGACCTGGTCAGACAGCGTCACGCTCACCAAAAACAATGGTGTCGACGCTACGCTGACCCTCAAGGCGAGCGGTAGCATTACGCTCGGTACCGGCAGTTCGATCACGTCGAGCAGCGGCAAACTCAATACGATCCTGTGGTCGGATAGTGACAATAGTGCGAGTGGGGGAGTCCGCTTCAACGGGACAGCCTCGATCAATACCAACGGCGGCCATCTCTGGATTGGGGGCGGCAGTGGAACGACGACCTGGAACGGCCTGACTGTCGGTGATGGTTATGCCGTCGGGACGGGGGGCACAACTGCTATCGGCATTTATTTCGATACGGCGGGTACGGGAGCCGGTACGGCAAGCCTGAACGCAGCCGGGGGCAACATCAGCCTGCGTGGCAAGGGGGGAACATCGAACGCAGACTGCACTGGCCCACTCGATTGCAGCTGGGGGGTGACCGCACGCGGAACCATCCAGACCAGCGGCAGCGGTACGATCACCATTGATGGTGTCGGTGGCGCGGGTACCGGCTCTCTGAAATGGGGGGTTCGCGTTCAAGGGACGGTTCAGACCAACAGTGGTGCCATCACTATCACCGGCGTAGGCGGGCAGAACGGCTCGAGCGCCGATGGCATTGCTCTACACAGCGACTCGGTGGTGTCTGCTAGCGGACCGATCACCCTCACCGGCACCAAGGGCGGCGGGACAGGGGTAGGCATCCTAACAACCGCCGGTACCATCAACGGCGGCTCTGGCAACGTGAGTCTGGTCGCCAATACCCTGACCGTTGGAGCAAACATCAGCGGCACCGGCACGCTGACCATCAAGCCTCAAGACGACACCACCACCATCGGCATTGCCGGCGGTGCGGGTACCCTGGCACTGACAGCCGCAAACTTCAGTACCAACTTTGTCAACGGCTTCTCCGGCATCACCATCGGCAGCGCCACGGCAGGCGACATTACGGTGGGTGGGGCAGTGACCTACAACGACGCACTCACGCTCAAGACTGCAAGCAACATTACGGTGAATAGCGGCGCAGCGTTCACGGGCACCAGCGGACAAAATGCCAGTCTGGTCCTCTGGGCAGATGCCGACAGCAATAGCGATGGCTCTATCTGGCTGAAGGGCAGCAACACGATCACCACCAATGGCGGACATCTCTGGATGGGCGGAGGCGCGACCAATACCACCTGGAACGGGTTGACGGTGGGCGGGGATGGGACCACCTCGG
>CAIZNF010000321.1 GCA_903934275.1 uncultured Nitrosomonadales bacterium | reverse complement strand
GGCTGAAAAAAGCCGCGCCACAGGATGAACAACCTCATGACGACCTGCCACAGCCTACCGCTGATCCTGCAACTGTCGCCTGAGCATCCGGCACAGAGTGCTTCGCGCCACAACATCACAAAGTACATCCTCCCCGCCACACAAGCTATTGGGCTTGAACCATTCGACCTGGATGGATTGATATGACTAAAGAGAGTTTCATCGCCGCACAGCAGGGTCAGAAATTGACGCTGGAGTTTGTTTTGCGCTGGTTGGTGCGGGACGATATGGTGTCGGCGGAGGAGGCAAATAAGCTCGCCAAAAATCACAAGGCCGACCAGGCTCATCCGCTGGTGGTAATCGGCGACCAAAACTGGCGCAGCCTATTGCCACCCAACAAGCTGCTCAGCGTCGAGTTTCTCACCGAGTGGCTGGCGGCGCATATCGGCATGCCGTATTTCCATATTGATCCGCTACAACTGAATTTCGGTGGCATTGCCAATATTGTTTCAAAATCTTATGCCGAGCGGCTCAAGATCATGCCGGTCAAGGTCGGAGTGGGGGAGGTGACCATTGCCACCGCCGAGCCGTTTCTCACCGACTGGGTGGCTGAGCTGGAGCGCATCCTCAACCTGAAAATCAAGCTGGTGTTTGCCAGCCCGCTCGATATTAATCACTATCTGCCGGAAATCTACAGCCTTGCCAATTCGGTGCAGCTCGCCAATAAAGCCAGGACGGGGCAGGCTGTCGGTGTGCAGAATTTCGAGCAATTGCTTGAATTGGGCAAGAACAAGAATCTGGATGCCAACGAGCAGCATATCGTCACGCTGGTGGATTGGCTGTTCAAGTACGCTTTCGAACAGCGCGCCAGCGACATTCATCTGGAGCCACGCCGCGACATCGGCATCGTGCGTTTTCGCATCGACGGCGTGTTGCATCAGGTTTATCAGCTTCCTTCTACCGTTAACAACGCCATCACCAACCGCATCAAACTACTTGGGCGTATGGACATGGTGGAGAAACGCAGGCCGCAGGATGGCCGCATCAAAACCGTAAGTGATGACGGCAATGAAGTCGAGTTGCGTCTTTCCACCATGCCGACAGCTTTTGGTGAGAAGCTGGTGATGCGAATTTTTGATCCGGAAATCTTGGTAAAAAATTTTGCCGACATCGGTTTTTCACGCGAACAGACCGCGCTGTGGAGCGACTGGACGCGCCAGCCCAACGGCATCATTCTGGTGACCGGCCCGACCGGCTCCGGCAAAACCACCACGCTGTATTCCACGCTGAAGCAGATTGCCACGCCGGAAGTGAATGTCTGCTCGGTGGAAGACCCGATTGAAATGATCGAGCCGGCGTTCAACCAGATGCAGGTGCAGCACAACATTGGGTTGAATTTTGCCGACGGCGTGCGCACCCTGTTGCGCCAGGATCCGGACATTATCATGGTAGGCGAAATCCGCGACGTGGAAACCGCCGAAATGGCGATACAGGCGGCGCTTACCGGTCATCTGGTGTTGTCGTCCCTGCACACCAACGACGCGCCTTCCGCCATCACTCGCCTGCTCGAGCTGGGTGTGCCTGCCTATTTGCTCAATTCGACACTACTGGGGGTGATGGCGCAACGCTTGGCGCGTACCCTGTGCCCGCATTGCAAAACCAAAGGCGAAATCACTGAAGAGACTTGGCAGGAATTGGTCAGGCCGTGGAAAGCGGCAAAACCTGCACAGGTCTACGTTGCCACAGGTTGTCTCGAATGCCGCATGACCGGCTATCGCGGGCGCACCGGCATTTATGAAATGTTGCAGCTCAGCGCGGAAATGAAAAAGCTGGTGGTCAAGGATGCCGACCTCGCCAAGATCAAGACATTGGCGCAACGCGAGGGCATGAAACCGCTACGCCTGAGCGGAGCGGAAAAAGTTGCGGCAGGATTGACTACGGCGGAAGAAATTATCAAGATCACGCCACCTATGGATTAATTTTCGAATCAGACTCGATGAGCTGGCGGCAACCCTAGTCACTTAATATCTTTATTTATTGCGGAATGGAAGCGTAAAGTGTTTCATAAGCAATAGGCTCAAAGCCAAACTCAATGCACAGTTACCAATCAATATTTCCCAATACCTTGATTGAATGGCAGAAGCAGCTAGGTGTCGTCGCGTCTTACGCTTTGCTGTTGTATGTGGGCGAGTTTTTTTTCGAGAGCGATACCATTGTCGGACATTTTGAGCCTGCATGTGGATTGGCGTTGGCTGCACTGCTGATTGGCGGAAAGCGGTATGTTTTGGGCGTGTTCCTCGGTGCAACCCTGATTCATCTAATCTTGGATGACTCCTTATGGTCGGCCGTTGCTATCGCTTCGAGCGATGG
>CAIZNF010000320.1 GCA_903934275.1 uncultured Nitrosomonadales bacterium | reverse complement strand
CGCACCGTTAGATTCGCCACATATGGTGGGCACACGAAAAATTTGTTTGTCCACCCAACAATTTTTGTCCTACGGTTTAACCGGCCTCACCTTCCCCGCCGCCAGCTTCGCGCGCTCCCTCGCCTCTTCAACATCCTTGCCGTTCGCCAGCGCCACACCCATACGGCGGCGCGTGAAGGATTCGGGTTTACCGAACAGGCGCAGGTCGCTTTGCGGCACGCGCAGCGCTTCATCCACACCGGCGAAGGCGATGCCCTGTTGCTCCAGTTGGCCGTAGATCACCGCGCTCGCACCGGGCGCTTTCAGACTGACATCCACCGGCAAGCCGAGAATCGCGCGGGCGTGGAGTTCGAATTCGCTCTGCACTTGCGAGCACATCGTCACCATGCCGGTGTCGTGCGGGCGTGGGCTGACTTCGCTGAACCAGACTTCATCGTCCTTAATAAATAATTCGACACCGAAGATGCCAAGTCCGCCGAGGTCATCGGTGACTTTTTTCGCGATGTCGCGCGAGCGTTGCAAGGCCAGCGGCGACATGGCCTGCGGCTGCCAGCTTTCGACGTAATCGCCCAACACCTGCAAGTGGCCGATAGGTTCGCAGAAATGCGTCTCGACTTCGCCGTTGCAGCCCAGTGCACGCACGGTGAGTTGGGTGATCTCATAATCGAAGTCGATCAGGCCTTCAACGATGACGCGCCCCTGCGTGACGCGCGAGCCGGTGGCGGCATAGTTCCACGCGGCTTCGATATCCTCGGCGCTATCCACTTTCGTC
Source organism: uncultured Nitrosomonadales bacterium (assembly GCA_903934275.1). Taxonomy (GTDB): domain Bacteria; phylum Pseudomonadota; class Gammaproteobacteria; order Burkholderiales; family Gallionellaceae; genus Gallionella. The sequence goes on along the minus strand of CAIZNF010000320.1, from coordinate 6,622 downwards.
TGTCCCTTGCCGGAGGACGACATCAGCGGTTTGACGAAGCACGGGTAGCCGATTACCTCTATTGCGGCGCGCAGCTCTTCCAGGCTGTTGGCGAATTTATACGGCGAGACCGGTAACCCGAGCGTCTCGGCAACGAGGCGGCGGATGCCTTCGCGGTTCATGGTGAGCTTGGCGGCGCGTGCGGTCGGAATGACGCGCGCCAGCCCTTCCTGCTCGATCTCGACTAAGGTATCGGTGGCGATGGCCTCGATCTCCGGCACGACGAGGTGCGGCTTTTCCCGCTCGATCAGCGCGCGCAATTGCGCCCCGTCCATCATGTTGATAACGCGCGCATGGTGCGCCACCTGCTGGCCGGGCGAGTCGGCGTAGCGGTCTACGGCGATGGTTTCCACGCCGAGACGTTGCAGCGCGATGATGACTTCCTTGCCGAGTTCGCCGCTGCCGAGCAGCATGACACGGATCGCGGATGGGGTAAGCGGGGTGCCGATAATGAGCGGTTTGGTTGGAGTGGTCATGGGGTGCGTTGTGATAAGTTGGGACTGCGCGAAATTATACACACGAGCGTGGCAAGAACAGCTGGTCTCTCACGGGTACGATTCAAACTACTATGGTCGCATCTCCGGGTAGGGTGAGATTGCTCTTGAGGGAACGGTCTCCTGGCCGCGATGCGTGTTGAGGTACTCACCAAATCGCGGCTGGGAGGTCGCTCCTACACGGGCTTTGCGTACGTTGATGGCCACGCACTCTTGCTGCTCCACATCAGCTTGAATCGCACCCGTCTTTCACCATTTGCAGAGGCTCTCTAAAATTAATCTGTATAATCGACAGCGTCAGTCAAAAACATCACTGCCCTAATAAAAACCATGCAAATCGATGTCGAAAAAGCCTTAAAAGAACTTGTTACCAAAGGTGTCAAGCTTCCGCCACAGCCTAAAGTACTGATCGAGCTGCAACAGAAGCTCGCCTCCGACGATTACAGCATGAGTGATTTGACCCGCATCATCTCCAGCGATCCGGGTATCACCGCCATGCTGTTCAAGGCGGTACGTTCACCCGTATTCGGTGGCGGGAAAAAACACAATTCGCTCGAACAGGTTCTGATGGTGATGGGGGTCAAGCAAACCTTTAATCTGGTGCAGGCTATCGCGCTCTCCAGCAGCATTTCCAGTACCACGCGCAAATCTTTCGATATTTTCTGGACACGCTCGCAGGAAGTGGCGCAGATCGCCGCACTGATCGCCGCCGACCGCGTATCGGTGTGCAACATCTTCCCGGATCAGGCTTATATGGCCGGGATTTTCCACGAATGTGGCGTGCCGGTGCTGATGCAGCGCTTCCCGGATTATTGCGGCAAACTGCATCTTGATAACAGCACCTGCTGGCCTAACCTGAGCGATGAGGATGCGCTTTTCAATGTGGATCATTGCAGTGTCGGCTATCTGGTGGCACACCACTGGAAGCTTCCGGATTTTATTTGCCAAGCGATTCTGTACCACCATGAGATGCCGCATGAAGAGCTTGGTGCGGTACGGACTCTGGTAGCAACATTGCAACTGGCGATTTGCTACTACCACCGCATTACCCGTACCGATCATCCGCTCTGGTGGAAGATACGCGAGGAGGTGCTGGCGGAGCTCGGCATTCATCTGGATGACGAACAGGCATACTACGAAGAGATCAGCGAGCAATTCCTGGCTTAAGCGTATTTGTCACGCGCCAGAATCGGTGTCACACGGTCGATCCGCATACAACCTCCCCGACAACAATGTGGCGGAGATAATCAGCATCGCACCCAGCCAGTCGCGCAGCTGCATCGTTTCATCGGCGAGAAAATATGACGATGCGGCGGCAACTACCAGCTCGAACAGAAACAAGATGATGGCACGGTTAGCAGACATGGAGGTAAGGGCATACTGCACCGCGAAACTGGTGGCACACAGCACAATACCCAGCAGCGCGAGTATCAGCCATGCTCGAGCATCAATCGCCAGCAATTGACTCGAAAAACCGCCTTGCCACCATAATAACGGCGCAGTCAACAAGGCCGTACCGAACAACACGCTGTTGGATTTCGCCGCCACGCTCAAATGCGCGGACCGCCGCGACACCACATTGGAAAGCGCGAAACTCATACCCGCCGACAAGCCAATCCATTCAGAAAGATTCTGCGGCAACGGCAGGCCAAGATGTGGCTCCCACAGCATAATCAATGCGCCGCTGAACGACAGTGCGATGATAAGGTAGCCGTAGCGATTTAATCGTTCACCAAGCAGCCAATAGGAAAACAATATCGTCCAGAGCGGCGCGAGATAGAACAGCAACAGCACACGCATCACCTCGCCGTGCAACACCGCCAGCACATAGCCGAAGTTAGACCATCCGGCGCTCAACACCAGAGCCGCCGCCCACCAATACGCCCCATTCCCTTTATGCAGGCGCAGCTCACGCCATGCGCGAGGCAGCATGAACACGCCACACAGCATCGCCAGCAGATAGGTGATCAGCGCCGCCAGTGCGCCGGATATGCCGACATCCTGCAATACGCGGTAAGGGTACCAGATCAGCCCCCACACCAGCGCGCCGCACAACACCCCGGAAACGGGCATCAGATTTTGTTTTGATGGCACTCGCTACACCCTTATAATCACAACACTTTACGACTCCGGCAGCATCATGAATTTCGCCAAGGCCATCAATAAATGAATCCCGACTTGAACAGGCTCCAGCCCTACCCGTTTCAAAAACTCGCCGCGCTGTTCCGCGAGGTCACGCCGAACCAGGACTATCGTCCGATCAGCCTGTCCATCGGCGAGCCAAAACACGCCACGCCGCAATTCATCAAGGATGCGCTGACCGCCAACCTCGGCGGGCTGGCGAATTATCCCACAACCGCAGGCAGCGACGCGTTGCGCGATGCCATAGCGAATTGGCTGGCAATGCGCTACACCATTCCGCTGCCGGATGCGAAGACCCAAGTTCTGCCGGTGAACGGTAGCCGCGAGGCGTTGTTCGCCTTCGCGCAGACGGTGGTCGACCGTACAAAAAATAATCCCGTCGTTGTCTGCCCCAACCCGTTCTACCAGATATACGAAGGTGCGGCGCTGCTCGCGGGAGCCACCCCACATTTCCTCAACACGCTGCCGGAAGACAACTACGCACTGAATTTTGCGCAACTACCGGAAGAAATCTGGCAATGCGCGCAACTGGTGTATGTGTGTTCGCCGGGCAACCCGAACGGCCATGTGATGCAGCTGGAAGAATGGCGGACACTATTTGAGATGAGCGACCGCTACGATTTTGTGATCGCCTCGGATGAGTGCTATTCGGAGATTTATTTCGACACGCCACCGCTCGGCGCGCTGCAAGCCGCCCAACAATTGGGGCGCGGCGACTATAAAAACCTGGTAGTGTTTTCCAGCCTGTCAAAGCGCTCCAATGTGCCGGGGATGCGCTCCGGTTTTGTCGCGGGCGATGCAGGAATGATCGCTAAATTCGCACTGTACCGCACCTATCACGGTTCGGCGATGAATCCGGTGATACAGGCTGCCAGCATCGCCGCGTGGAACGATGAGGCACATGTCGCGGAAAATCGCCGCCTGTACGCGGAGAAATTCGCCAGTGTGCTGGAGATACTCAAGCCGGTGCTGCCGGTCACGCTGCCGGATGCCGGTTTTTACTTGTGGATACGCACGCCGCTTGCCGATACCGCCTTCGCGCAAGCCTTGTATCGCGACTATAATGCGACCGTGTTGCCGGGCAGCTATCTGGCGCGCACCGCGCGGGATGTGAATCCCGGTGAGGGTTTTGTGCGGCTGGCGCTGGTTGCGAATACGGAAGAGGCCGTGGAAGGGGCACGGCGCATTGCCAAATTCATAGGGGCGTATGGCAATACGTCCTTAGATAGTGACAATAATGGCAAGTGAAAATAGCCATATAAGGGCGTATTGCCATATGCCCCTACAAACAATTTAACAATCTGGAAATCATCATGGAACAATTACAACAAATCATCGAACAAGGTTTCGAACGCCGCGCCGAGATCACCCCACACAATGCCGATGCACAGCTCAAGGAGGCGGTCGATGCCGCCATTACGCAGCTCGATCAGGGAAAACTGCGTGTCGCCGAAAAAATAGACGGCCAATGGGTGACGCATCAATGGCTGAAGAAAGCCGTGCTGCTGTCGTTTCGCATGGAAGACAACTCTTTCGTCAAAGGCGGTTTCACCAACTACTACGACAAAGTCCCGTCCAAATTTGCCGACTACAACAGCCGCGATTTTCGCGAGGGCGGCTTCCGCGTGGTGCCACCGGCTGCGGCACGTAAGGGCGCGTTCATCGCAAAGAACGTGGTGCTGATGCCCTCCTATGTGAACATCGGCGCTTACATTGACGAGGGCTCGATGGTGGATACTTGGGCGACAGTCGGCTCGTGTGCGCAGATCGGCAAGAACGTTCACCTGAGCGGAGGTGTGGGCATCGGTGGCGTGCTGGAACCTGTGCAGGCCAACCCGACCATCATCGGCGATAACTGCTTCATCGGCGCGCGCTCGGAAATCGTGGAAGGCGTGATCGTGGAAGACAACAGCGTGATCTCGATGGGCGTATTCATCGGCCAGAGCACCAAGATTTTCGACCGCGAAACTGGCGAGGTGATCTATGGGCGCGTGCCGTCCGGCTCGGTGGTGGTCAGCGGTAGCCTGCCCGGCAGTCCATCCGGCGGGGACAGCAGCTACAGCCTGTACTGCGCGGTGATCGTTAAAAAAGTGGATGCAAAAACCTTGTCCAAGGTGGGCATCAATGAGTTATTGAGGGGAATTTAAGCTTGTAGCTCGTGGCCTGTAGCTGGTAGCAGAGCAGCATCGGCCTGCGGACAATCCAAAGGCTACAAGCTACCGGCCACCGGCTACCAGCTCAAAAGGAGACAAACATGATCGCCACACCACTATTGCAACTGGCCGCAGACAAGCAGGCTTCCGACTTGTTCTTCTCGGTTGGTGCGCCGGTCAACATCAAGATAGACGGCATCGCCATGCCGGTCAACGCGCAGGTGCTGGATGCCGCCATCATCAAGCGCATCGCATACGAGTTGATGTCCCCCAAACAGATTGCCGAGTTCGAAGCGAAAATGGAAATGAATTTTTCCTTTCGCGTCGATAACGTCGGCAACTTTCGTGTCAATGTTTTCCGCCAGCGCAACGATGTTGCCATCGTGATCCGCCATGTCAGGGGCAAGATCGAAAATGTGGAAAACCTGCACCTGCCCGCAGTGCTGAAGGACCTGATCATGGAAAAGCGCGGCCTAGTGCTGGTGGTCGGAGCGACCGGTTCCGGCAAATCCACCACACTGGCCGCGATGATCGAGCACCGCAAAAACACCAAGAGCGGCCATATTTTAACCATCGAAGACCCGATCGAATATATTTTTGGGCACGGGAAATCCCTCGTGAACCAGCGCGAAATCGGCACAGATACCCTTGCCTACGAGAATGCGCTATCCAGCGGAATGCGCGAAGCGCCGGATGTGCTGATGATCGGCGAAGTGCGCGACCGCGACACGCTCAAGCACGCTTTGATTTTCGCGCAGACCGGGCATCTGTGCCTGACCACGCTGCACGCCAACAACAGCTACCATGCGCTGAACCGCATCGTAAATTTCTTCCCTTACGACTCTCGGCAAAGCGTGCTATCCGATCTTTCAATGTGCCTGCGCGCGGTGATTTCGCAACGCTTGATACGCAACGCGCAGGGCAAACAAGTACCCGCCGTGGAAATCCTGCTGAACACTTCGCTGATCGCCGATCTGATAAAAAATGACGAGATCGAAAAAATTCGTGATGCTATCGAGAAAAGCGTTTCTGCCGGCTCACAAACTTTCGAACGCGCTCTGTACAACCTATTCAAGACCGGGCAAATCACCAAAGAAGAAGCTATGCGCAATGCCGATTCGGCGAGCAATTTGTCCACCCTCATCGATTTCTCGGAGCGTACCAATACCATGAAGGTGCCGGTATTTGACGCTAATCAGGAGACATCGAAAAGCCAGAGCCCACAATCGGATTTCAGCGGCATCAAGCTCAATCTGGACGCATCCAAATAACACCCATTTACATCATGTCTGAAACACTGCAATTAGCCTGCCAACTCATCTCGCGCCGTTCCCTCACACCGGCAGATGACGGTTGTTTCGATATCATCGGCGCGCGCATGATGCCGCTCGGCTTCAGCCTGGAAAAAATTCGCTGTGGCAATGTAGATAATTTGTGGGCGCGGCGCGGCAATGATGGGCCACTGGTTTGTTTCGCCGGGCATACCGATGTAGTGCCGACCGGCCCGCTGAATAAATGGGATAGCGACCCATTCACACCCGATGTTCGTAACGGCATGTTATATGGGCGCGGTGCGGCAGACATGAAAGGCTCGCTGGCCGCATTCATCACTGCGATTGAAAAATTCACCGCCGATCATCCTCAGCACCGCGGTTCCATCGCCCTGTTGCTCACTTCGGATGAAGAAGGCGTGGCGGTGGACGGCACGGTGCGCGTGGTGAACACGCTGCGGGAGCGCAACGAGTTGATCGATTACTGCATCGTCGGTGAGCCGACCTCGGTAGTTAATACCGG
>CAIZNF010000319.1 GCA_903934275.1 uncultured Nitrosomonadales bacterium | reverse complement strand
TGCTGGATTCCCGCCTGCGCGGGAATGACGGAAGCCATGAAATGAGCGCGCATTACTTCGCCCCACCGCGCCTGAGCCTGCGCTTCATCCCTATCTGGCGGCGTCACTTTTTAGTGTGGAAAAAAGTGGCCGCCACTTCCATTCTCGGTCACCTGGCCGACCCGATAATCTATTTGCTGGGGCTGGGTTATGGCCTTGGCAGCCTACTGCCGGAGATGGGCGGCACTTCCTACATGGTATTCCTCGCAGCGGGAACGGTGTGCTACAGCACCATGAACAGTGCCAGTTTCGAGGCGCTATATTCCGGCTTTGCGCGTATGCACGAGCAGCGCACCTGGGAGGCTATCCTCAACACGCCGGTCACGCTGGACGACGTGGTGCTCGCGGAAATTTTGTGGGCTGCGAGCAAGAGCCTGCTGTCCGGACTGGCGGTGTTGCTGGTGATCTGGCTGCTGGGGCTGTCGCATTCCGCACTGGCTCTGTGGCTGATCCCGCTGGCGCTGCTGGTCGGGTTGTGTTTTGCCTCGCTTGGTTTGATCGTGACTGCGCTGGCACCAAGCTACGATTTTTTCATGTACTACTTCACGCTGGTGATCACGCCCATGATGTTATTATGCGGCGTATTTTTTCCGGTCACGCAACTGCCCCAGATATGGCAAACCGTATCGTCCATATTGCCGCTGTCGCACGCGGTAAATCTCGCACGGCCATTACTGACGGGTATTGCGCCACCCAATGCGATGCTGCATGTTGCGGTACTGGCGGGTTATGCGGGAGCCGGATTTTACGTGTCACTGGTGTTGTTCAGGCGGCGGCTTTCCAGTTAAGCGCACCATCAAGGGAAATAAATCATGTTGTGGATTAAGGCATTTCATATCATTTTCGTGGTGAGCTGGTTCGCCGGTTTGTTCTATTTGCCGCGCCTTTTCGTGAACCACGCAATGGCGACTGAGCCTGGCGAAATCGCTCGATTGAAGTTGATGGAAGGCAAGCTATATCGCTTCGTTACGCCGATTGCGGGACTGGCATTGGGTTCTGGCATCTGGCTGTGGCTGGGCTACGGCTTTAGCGGCGGCTGGCTGCACGCCAAACTTTGTTTGGTGTTGCTGCTGGTCGGCTATCACTACTATTGCGGCAGGCTGCTGAAACAATTTGCCGCCGACCAAAACACGCGCAACCATGTTTTTTATCGTTGGTTCAACGAAATTCCCGTGCTGGTGCTGACCGCCGTAGTTATTCTTGTCACCGTGAAACCTTTTTAGAATGCCTGATTTCTTCGCCCCCTGCCCGCGCGGCCTAGAAGCCGTGCTCCATAACGATCTTGAAATTATCGGTGCGCAGAACGTGCGCAGCACCGAGGGTGGCGTGCATTTTTCCGGTGACTGGCCGCTGTGCTACCGCATCAACCTGGAAAACCGCATCGCCAGCCGTATCTTGTGGCGCGTCGCTGAAACTCAATATCGCAGCGAACAGGATATTTATAAGGCAGTATTTGATCTGCAATGGCAGCGCTGGTTCGATGTCACCCACACCATCCGGGTGAATACCACGGCGATTCGCTGCCCGTTAAAAAGCTTGGAATTCATCACGCTGCTGGTCAAAGATGCGGTGTGCGACCGTTTCCGCGCACACTGCAATGAACGTCCGAACGTGGACACTGTGGAGCCGGACGTGCGCATTCATGTGTTTATCGAAGACAGCAAACTGATGCTGTATCTGGACACTTCCGGCGATGCGCTGTTCAAGCGCGGCGTGCGCCAACACACCAACATCGCACCGTTGCGCGAGAATCTCGCGGCAGGTATTTTGCGTTTAATGAACTGGCAACCCGGTACGCCGCTGCTCGATCCGATGTGCGGCAGCGGCACATTCCTGATCGAGGCGGCGCAGATGTCGCTGAATATCCAACCCGGTATCGCGCGCCATTTTGCCTTTGAGAGACTGAAAAACTTTGATGCCGCAACATGGCACGGGATGCGCGATCAGGCAATCGCCGCACAACAACCACCCAAATTTCTGGAAATTTACGGTAGCGATTTATACGGCGATGCGTTGAAAGCCGCACAACGCAATCTGGATGAAGCCGGGCTGTCGGAATGCGCGGAACTCAAACAAGCCAACGTGCTGGAAATCTCTGCGCCTATGGAGCAGGGCGTATTGGTGGCGAATCTGCCCTACGGTGAACGCATGGGTGAACTGGATGAACTGGCCGAGTTATACCCGAAACTGGGCGACGCGCTGAAAAAGAAATTTGGCGGCTGGACGGCATATCTGTTTACTGCCGATAAAGCCATTTTGAAACTGATGCGTTTGTCCCCATCGAAGCGCACCCCGTTATTCAACGGCGCAATAGAATGCCGCTTGTTGGAATACAAAATCGTATCGGGCAGCAATCGCCGTTAGCACTCTTGCTGCTCCACATCAGCTTGAGTCGCACCCGGCGCGATTCGTGATCCTCCAGTACCGTGAGCATGATGAGTCGAACTCGTCCTCGTCCACTACCAGGATAGTCGCTTGTTTATTTCCTTTCCCCCTGTGGGAGCGACCTCCAGAGCCTGCCCCAGACTTGTTACAAGGTCGCATTTGAATGCTGGGGGTCGCAGCCTGGAGACAGCTCCCACATCTGTGGCTGCACAGTAGCCTGTCCGGCATCAGGCCGATGCGGAGACCTTGATGGCTGCGTGCAAGGCTGCCATCGCCCTACACGAATGGCCGAAACAATCGGGGCTGGATTTCCATGGCAACGCCGGGGCCGTTGTCAGCGCTTTCACCGGCTATCACTTGCCAGCTCCTGATTAGCCACGAAGTTCAGCCAGCGCATTTGGTGAGTCCAAGCCGGATGGGTTGGTGGCTAATGTAGGTCGGGCTATGCCCGACATGGTGGGCATAGCCTACCCTACGGTTACTCTAAAACAGCCAAACAGCTGAGTTCCGTAGCTAATCAGGTGCCAGTCTGTGCTGGCGCACGGTTATTTGAATTGAAAAGGTTTACAGCGAGACCAGCCATCTGAATTTGCGGTGCGGTAAAAATAGCTACAGGTGTAATAATCCTGTCATATAAAAAATCTAATATACGCACCGCCCCAAAGCATTGTTGGTTTGAATGGCACCCCTCTGGGCTCAGGAATTAAGCTGCAATGAAGCAACTCACTCGACACAATGGAGACACT
>CAIZNF010000318.1 GCA_903934275.1 uncultured Nitrosomonadales bacterium | reverse complement strand
GGCATGGCTGAAGACCGAACAAGAAATGCAAGCGGCAGAAGCTGATGCAGTTCGTGTGAAGGCAGAGAAAAAAGCCCAAGAGGAAGCGCGGGTGGCTGCGGAAGCTAGGGCTGCGTACCTGAAAACCCCAAAGGGTAAAGAGGAGGAGTTTGCCGAGAATGTCGCGCGCTTGAAGGCAGAGCAAAAAGCTAAAGAGGATGCGCAAGCGGCAGCGGAAACCAAGGCAGCGAAGCAGAGGGCCGCCAAAAGCGACATGTTGGTAGATTTTGTCCAGAAGGCCGTACTGGAAAATCCAGATGTGTTATCGCGCTGGCACAATTTTCAGGCAGCCATCGGTGAAATGGATGCTGCCCGAGGCGGCTTTCTCCCCCGTCTCGATGTGACGGTTGGCGGTGGACGGGAGCATACCGATACCTACTCAGTAAACACCAAGAAATATACGTTTACGTTGACGCAAATGCTGTTTGACGGATTTGCCACGCTCAATGAAGTTCGCCGCTTGAATAATGCCCAGTTGGCGCGCTACTATGAGCTGCTGGATGCATCGGAAACTGCGGCACTCGAGGCGACGCGTGCATTTTATGACGTAACGCGGCAACGCAAACTTTTTGAATTGACCGAGGATAATTACGTCAGGCACCGCACTGCTTTTGAGCAAATAAAGTTGAAAGTGGATGCCGGTGTGGGGCGTCGTGTCGATCTGGAACAGGCCGCTGGTCGTTTGGCCTTGAGCGAATCTAATTTAACGGTGGATAATGCCAACGTCCATGATGTGAGCGCGCGTTTTCAACGTGTGGTCGGGGTGCTTCCGCCCGCAAAGATGCGCAAATCGCCTTCGCAGGCCAAGCTTTCCAAGCAGGTTTTGCCCAATGCCGCCGCTGCCGTTCTTTCCATTGCGGTTGATTTTCATCCGGCTATTTTGGCAGCAGTGGAAAATGTACGTTCCGCGCGTTATGACCTGTACGGGCGCTGGGCAAAATATCAGCCTACAGTGAATTTAATTGTTGACCAAACTCATGACAAGAACTTGAGTGGGTCTAATGGCGCATCGAGTATCGGCTCTGCCAAAGTTACGCTGAACTGGAACCTGTTCAATGGCGGGTCGGATAGCGCGCGGTCGGGCCAATACGTCGCGCGACTGGATGCTGCACGGGATCTGCGTGACAAGGTTTGTCGCGACACGCATATGGTGCTGGCAATCGCTTACAACGATGTATGGAAGCTGCAAGAACAGATGATTTTTTTGGATCAGCACCAATTGTCTATTGAAAAGGCGCGTGGAGCTTACCAGAAGCAGTTCGATATCGGTCAGCGTAGCCTGTTGGATCTACTGGATACGGAGAACGAGCTTTATCAAGCCAAGCGCGCTTACACCAATGCAGAATACGATTTATCCATTGCCCATGCTCGCACACTCGCTGGTATGGGGCAATTGGTCAGTTTTCTGGGGATCACCCATCTGGAAACGGCAGGTTTGCCGGAATTACTCGGCACCAGTTCGGATGCGGCGGAGAACTGTTCGCCGGAAGCACCCGTTGCGAACAGCATTAACAAGACAGAACTTGATGCGCGTGCGATTGAGGAGGCCAAGGCAGCGGTTGAGGCTTCGCGCGTGAAAGAAGAAGCCGGCAAGGAACAAAAAGAAAAAGATGACAAAGAATTTCTGAGCAATCCGGGCGAAGCCAAAGCGGCTAAGCTAAAAGAAGAGCAAGGCGCAAAGGCAGGGCAAGGAGCCAATGCAGCAGAAGCTATACCTGCATGGCTAAAAGCCGAGCGGGAAGTGGAAGAAAAAACCAAGCAGGCAGCGGAGGCCAAGGCTGCAAAAATCAAGGCCAAGCAAGAAGCCAAAGTCGAAGCGGCGAGATTGAAATCCGAGCAAAAAGCCAAAGTAGAAGCGGATGCACAAACCAAGCGATAAGCACGTTATAGCTCCCTGTATCAAATTTGCAATTACATTTACATTAATGTCGATGAAGATAATGCAAGTCAAAAAAGGTCTGCATCGCGAGCGTTTTTCGGGTAAATTGCAAGCTCGTTAAATTTGGAGATGGAACTTTTCTAATTTCATACCCCCATCGTTTATAGTGCAATAACGTAGGGCGGGTTCTGCCCGCCAGATATGGCTGTCGGGCAGAGCCGGACCTGCAAATTGTTACCCATTTGAAGGGGGGTATGGAGCGAGTTAGCAACATCCCATACATTCCAAAAATTTAGGAGAAGGTAAAATTATGACGCAATACAGCAAACGTATGGTGATTATTCATTGGCTGACCTTGGTGTTATTGATCGTTGCATGGTTTCTTGGTCATGAACTGGACGAGGCTCGGCACGAAGAGGGCACGACGCTGGTCGGGTATGTGGCGCATGCCTTGGTTGGAGCCGTGGTTTTGCTGTTGACCTTGACGCGATTGTATTTTCGCGGCAAGGATGGCACTCCGCCGCCAATGGGCGATACGCCGATGGACAAGGTCGCCAAGGGTATTCACCACCTGCTTCATACCGTGCTGATTGTGTTGCCGGTAAGCGGTGTGGTGACCGTTGCAACCAGCGATGTGGGCAAGGCTTTAGGGGCATGGGATGCAAGTTTGCTCCCTAAGAAATTTAGCGGTGTATTTGCCCATGATGTTCATGAAACATTGGTCACCGTGTTGATCGTGCTTGTGGTCGTGCATGTGCTGGGCGCAATCAAGCATCAGTTTATTATGAAAGATGGCTTGATGGAGCGGATGTCATTGCGCAAAAAAAATTG